>JAJXXG010000353.1 GCA_021781255.1 Acidobacteriota bacterium | reverse complement strand
GATCTGGCGCCACTGGCGGCGCGGTTTGAGCATGATGGTGGTGTCGAACATATCCAGCGGGGCATTGTCGGTAGCGGTGTCTGACCGTCCAACATTCCCAAAGACCGTGGCAACCTCGGGAAAGGAGCGGATGATGCGGTCCTGTTCCTGCATCAGAGCGACAGCCTGCGTAATCGAGATTCCCGGCAATGCGCTCGGCATATAGAGCGCAGAACCCTCGTAGAGCGCCGGCATGAACTGGCTGCCGAGACGGAAGTACAGAGGCACGGTGACAGCCAAGAAGCAGAGATTGAGCACGAGGACCAGCTTCCAATGACGCAGCGACCAGCGCAGCACAGAAAGATAGAGCGCCTGGGTCATGCGCGCCGCCGGGTTGGCTGACTCGGGTCGCAGTCGGCCGCGCAGAAAGAACGGCATGAGCGCCGGGACCAGCGTAATGGAGAGCAGTGAAGAGAAGACCAGCGCCAAGGTCTTGGTCCACGCCAGAGGCCGGAACAGGCGGCCTTCCTGCGCTTCAAGCAGGAAGACGGGCAGGAACGACACAACGATGATGATGAGCGAGAAAAACAGTGCCGGGCCGACCTGCTGTGCCGACTTCACAAGGATGCTCTTTCGTTCCTCCTCGTCTGGCGGGGTGGTTCGTTCGGCCAGATGACGATAGCCGTTTTCAACGATGACAATGGCTGCGTCAATGAGCACGCCGATGGCGAGCGCCAGGCCTCCGAGCGACATGATGTTCGAACTGACGTGCAGGTAGTACATCGGAATGAATGCGGCCAGCACGGCGATGGGCACGGTGATGATGGGCACCAAAGCAGAACGGAAGTGAAAGAGAAATGCGATGCTGACGAAGCTGACGATGATGGCTTCGAGCATCAGGTCGCGTTTGAGCGTGTGGATCGACTCGTTGATGAGCCAGGAGCGGTCGTAGGCGGAGACAATCTCGACGCCGGCGGGCAGCGACGGCGCAATCTCGCGCAGCTTCGCTTTCACGCCATTGATCACGTCGAGAGCGTTCATGCCGTAGCGCATCACAACGATTCCGCCAACGGTTTCGCCCTCGCCCTGCCAGTCGGCGGCACCGCGGCGAATGTCGGGCCCGAATGTGACCGTACCCAGGTCTTTCACGAGCACGGGGACTCCGTTTTTTGTAGCGACGGGGACATTTTCGAGATCCGAGAGCTTCTTCAGATAGCCCAGGCCGCGAATCATGTACTCGGCGCCGCTCATCTCCAGCACGTCGCCGCCCACCTCATTGGTGCTCTCGCGGACGCGCTCTGTAACCGTTGCAGCCGAGATCCCGTAGGAAAAGAGCTTTTTGGGGTCGAGGTTGACCTGGTACTGGCGCACGAATCCCCCGATGCTGGCCACCTCGGCAACGCCAGGCACGGTCTCAAGCTGGTAGCGAAGATACCAATCCTGCAGCGCACGCAGGTCGGCCAGGCTTTGGGTGTGCGAGTGGTCGACAATGGCGTACTCAAAGACCCAGCCTGCGCCGGTGGCGTCGGGGCCGATGGCGGGATGCACGTCAGCAGGCAGCTTGCCCGCGATTTCCTGCAGGTACTCAACCACGCGAGAGCGCGCCCAGTAGAGATCGGTGCCGTCCTCGAAGACCACGAACACATAGGAGTCGCCGAACATGGTCTGCGCGCGAACGCTCTTGACGCTAGGCGCCGACAGCAGCGCCGTCACGATCGGATAGGTCACCTGATCTTCAATCACGTTGGGCGGTTCACCCGCCCACTGGGTGTGAATGATCACCTGCACGTCGCTGATGTCGGGCAGCGCGTCGAGGGACACATGCCGGACAGACCACACGCCCGCGGCCACCAGCAGAATGACGCCGGAAAAGACCAGGAAGGGATTGCGCGCGCACCAGGCAATGACCTTTGAGATCATCACATGCCTCCCGTGGCTTCCAGACTGAACTGCTTAGTAGCCAGAGTTTGCGCTCCGCGCCTCACGGAGACTGTTACCTGCCATGTGCCTCCCGACGGCAACTGAAGCGAGCCCTGGTAGATTCCGCCGCCCTTCTCCACGAGATCGGCTACGGCGCGCTGCGCCGCCATCCCCATGGCGGGCATGGCCGGTATGAAGAAGGTGACCGTCACCTGCGCTCCTGTCACCGGCTTGCCGCCGGCGTCAACCAGCGTGACGTGCAGCGTATTAGCACCTGAGCGCGGCGGCTCAGGCTGGGTGGTCAATTTGATCGCGATCTGTGCGGCAGGAGAACTGTTTGAACCGTGCGACGAAGCCGGAGGCGGCGGTGCGAATCCGCCCAGCGCGGCCTGAAGCTGCGCTTCCGAATCCACCAGGAAGTTGGCGGAGCTGACGACCCGTTCGCCGGACTTCAGCCCGCTCAGCACAACGACGGAGTCATCAATCTGGGGTCCGATCTGGATGATACGCGGCTCAAGATAACCCTGCCCGCGATCGACGAACGCGATGGCCTGCTGCCCCGTTTCGAGCACCGCAGAGGCGGGAATCACCATGTGCCTTCCCAGCGGCTCGTGGATATTGACGTTGACGTACATGCCCGGCTTGAGCAGCACGCCGGGATTGCGAAACACCAGGCGCACGCGGACGGTACGCGTGGCGGGATCGACCTGGGGAAGTATCTGATCAATTCGGCCGTGGAAATTTCGGCCTGGATAGGCATCAACAGTCACCAGAGCGGGATTGCCGGGCCGCAATTGGCCAACGGCATCCTGAAACACATTGGCATAGACCCAAACAGTGGAGAGATCGGCGATGGTATAGAGTTTGGTATCCGGCTGCACATAGGCGTTCGGCAACGCATTGCGATCGGTGATGTAGCCGGAGACCGGGGAGTCGATGGCGATATTGCGTTCGACCACGCCGGTCTTCACCAGGCTGGCGATGGCCTGGGCCGGCACGCCGAACTGACGCAGCCGCTCTTCCGTTGCCTGCAGCAGCCAGCCGCCTTCCTGCGCGGCCACTCCGTGCGCGTCCGGTTCGAATGCTTTCTGGTTCTTCCGGGCCAGCAGGTATTCCTGCTCGCTGCTCACCAGGTCGGGACTGTAAATGGTAAAGAGGGGCTCGCCTTTGCGCACATACTGGTAGGTAGCATTTGCGTAGACATCCTGAATCCAGCCGGGAAAACGCGTTTGCACGTAAGCAAGTTCTTCTTCGTCGATGTCCACGTTGCCAGGAACATTCAAATTGTCATTCACGTCTTTCAAGGTAACGGTGGCCGTGGTGACGCCGATCTGCTGAAGCCGTTGCGGTGACAGTTGAATGGGCGAGAGCGGTGCAGTGTTGCCAGACGCGGAAGCATTCGACGGGGCGGGTCGGGGCGATACAGCGGGGCCATGCGCGATCACTGAATCGTCCTCTGTGAGCGCAGCCGGCACGTGAAATCCCCGGTGCAGGAGTACGTAGGCAAGCGCGCCGCCGAGCGCGACACAAACGGCGATTGCCGCAACAAGAGCAAACTGGTACTGTCGCGTCCTCATGGTTTCACCTCCGGCGCGGGTTGCTGAAACTGGTCGAGCGTGGAGCCTGCGGCGAGTTCGAGATCCGCAAGGCGCGAATCGAAATCCTCGACGGCCTGCACCCAGGCCAGGTCGATATTGATCACTGTCATCTGGCTGTCGAGCAGGTCAAGAAAATCAGTCTTATCGTTTTCATAAGCGATCACGCTTGATTCGAGCGTCGCCTCGGCCTGGGGGCGAAGCTGGTCATGATACAGGATCGCGAATCTCTGCGCCGTATGCACCTCGATCAGCGCTTCTCCGATCTGCCCGAAGACAGAGTTGCGCATCTCGGCCAGCTCGGTGTCCTGCTCGGTGGCGGCGGCAGTTGCCTCGGCGATCTCCGCATCGTGCTTACGGCGATTGAGCCAGGGCAGATTCATCGAGCCTTCGATCATGTAGTTGTTGCGCATCATGGCGTTGGGCTGCATCAGCATGTATCCGCCCGAGACGGTGAAGTCGGGAACGAAAGCCTTCTTCACCAGCGCCTGCTGCTTGTGGCTTCGCTCGGCCATGTCGTGTGCCGCAGCCAAATCAGGCCGCGATTGAAGCGCAATGTCTTCAAGCGTTTCAATCGCAGGCAGTGAGGACGCCACGGCAAATTTGCCCTGCGCATCTATCGGCACCGCAGGATCGCGCCCCAGCAGGGTGTTGAGCCGGGCCCGCGCAACTCCCGCATCGCGGTCGAACCGGATCATATGTTCGGCAAGCTCCGTCAGCGCCACCTGCGCCTTGAGAATGTCCTGTTGCGAGACCTTGCCGACCGCATACTTGATACGCGCGGCTTCGATAGCCTGGTGCGCGATGTCAACGTGCCCGTCGTGGATCTTCATCTCCTGCTCGGCGAGCAGCAGATCGTCAAAGGCCTTGCGAACCCGAACCCGGACTTCCAGGCGGACCTCGGCGAGCTGCGCCCTGGCAACGTCCACGTCAGACTGCGCCACGCTCGTGCGCAATGCGCGTTTGCCCGCTCCAGGGAAAGTCTGGCTCAGGCTGAACATGTTCTGCGCGTCGTTGAAGTTCCAGGGCTGACTGAGCGGCACGCCCCATCCCCGGTACATCGCAGTTGGATCGTCAAGCGTGCCGGCAACGGGCACGTGCGCCTCAGTCACAGCCAGGCGCCGGGCGGCCGCTGCAATCTCGGGATTCTCAGCCAGTGCGATCCGCTCCGCGTCGTCGAGTGTCATCGCTGGACCGAGTACTTCTGGTTTGGGCTGAGCTGCAAACAGGGCTTCGAATGCAGTCAGCCCGGTAGCCCCGTCCGGTCCTTGGGCGCGAGCGGCACAAAAGGGAAATGTGCTCGATGCTGCAACAAGGAATACCGCAAACAAGGATTTCATCGCTTCCTCCCGCAATTGCATGGCCTGCGGTCCTGCGACGCATCTGTGGCGCAAAGAGACGCGCCGGGACACGCGAAGACCCCGATTCAAGCTGCGAAGGGGGGAGTTTTAGATGCGGAGAATGGAAACTCCACCCGGCGATGGCTCAGGGGGCGGCGCATCAAAAGCGAACTGGCCTTGGGGGCCAGAAGCATCGCAACGCAACAGACTGGTTCGATAAGGCAAAAAGACTGCTGTCTGCGCCTGAGCCGGCGGAGCCTCAGGAGCGACCGCGACGTTCTCCCCAAGTTTGCCGCAGGCGGCGCAACCCAGACCCGTGCCGCGCATCGGGCAACTTTGCCCCATTCCGCGGCAACAAGGGGGCAGACCAGTGGAGCGGCTCGTGAGCAGAAACGCAGATGCCGGGAGCGCAGACCAAAGCAGCACAACGATCAGCATCAACAACGCACCCTTTCTGCTCATGCGCACAGCATACCACACCTCTCGTTTTCAGCATCCTTTACTAGATTTCTTCCGAGGTGATTTGGATCGCAAAAAATGGACCGTGAGCGCGTTCGCAGATTCTGC
Organism: Acidobacteriota bacterium; assembly: GCA_021781255.1. The sequence continues at coordinate 2,645 of JAJXXG010000353.1, read as the reverse complement.
CTCACTCTGCGACAAGTTCTAATCTCCTGCGAAAGCCCGCCTCAATTCGCCCGTGCCGGTGTCTACCAATGCAACCTGCAATTTGAAGTATTTGTGCAAAGGCCTACAACACCATCTTCGCGATCGCCGCCAGTTGCATAAATGATGTTCCCTCGTAGATGGTTCCGATCTTTGCGTCGCGATAAAGTTTCTCCACCGGCGACTCCTTCACAAATCCCTGCCCGCCCAGAACCTCGACAGCAAGACTCGCCACGCGCTCGGCGACGTGCGATGCGTAGTATTTGCACATGGCCGCTTCCTTGCGGAATTCAAGCTGCGCATCTTTGAGGCGGGCCGCGTTGTAAACCATCAGCTTCGCGGCCTCGATATCTGTAGCCATCTCTGCAAGCTGAAATTGCATGGCCTGAAACTCGACGATGGCCTTGCCGAATTGCTTGCGCTCCTTTGCATGCTTCAGGGCGTGGCCCCAGGCGCCTTCGGCCAGTCCAAGCATTTGCGCGCCAATGCCGATGCGCCCGCCATTCAACGACTCCATTGCAATCTTGTAGCCGTTGCCTGCTTTGCCCAATACCTGCGCCGCCGGGACCGCGCATCCATCCAGAATCAATTCGCAGGTGCTTGAAGCGCGAATACCCAGCTTGTCTTCTTTCCTGCCGACGGTGAATCCCGCGGCGCCGTTCTCGATGAGGAAGGCGGTGATGCCTTTGTAGCCGGCGCTCGCATCCACGGTGGCGAAGACGATGAACAACCCGGCTTCCTTCGCATTCGAGATCCAAAGTTTGCGCCCGGTGAGAACATACTCGCCGCCACTCTTCTCAGCGCGCGTTTCGAGCGCGAAAGCGTCGGAGCCCGATCCCGCTTCGCTCAACGCGTAGGCGCCCACGGTATCCTTTGCCAGCCGGGGAAGATATTTTTGCTTCTGCTCCGGCGTGCCCCAGCTCATCAGCGCGTTGACGACAAGCGTGTTGTGCACGTCGACCAGCAGCGCCACCGCCGGGTCGACTTCTGAAAGCGTCTCCACGGCCAGAACGGAGTCAAAGAACGAGCCGCCGCTGCCGCCGAACTCCTCGGGAACCTCAATGCCCATCAGGCCCAGCGCAAACAGCTTGCGCACGAGCGCGGCATCCATCTGCTGGTTCTCATCCATGCGGCGGACCAGCGGGGTAAGCTCATCTTGTGAAAACTGACGCACGGAGTCGCGAAAAAGCGCTTCCTCTTCGGTCAATTGTGTGACGGGCGGGGGCGTGACGGGCGCGACTGGCGAATGGGTGTTCAAGAGCGTTTTCCTCCCGGCATCCGATCAGTATTATCACAGATAGTCCCGCGGTGATATGCTTCGCACGGGACTAGGAAACCAGAGCAGCTCCTCATGCAAATCAAGAATCATGTCTTCCTTGTGACCGGCGGAGCCTCGGGACTGGGCGCGGCAACGGCGCGGCTTCTGGCGGCCGAGGGCGGCTTTGTTGTTATCGCCGATGTGAATCGCGCCGCCGGCGAGGCCCTGTCCGGCGAACTGGGAAAAGCAGCCCGCTTTGCTTTCACCGATGTGACCAGCGAAAGCGACGGCAAGGCCGCGGTCGAACTTGCGCTTCAGGCTTTTGGCCACCTGCGCGGCCTCGTAAACTGCGCGGGCGTTGCGCCTTCTGAGAAAGTCGCCGGCCGCGACGGGCCGCATCGCCTGGACACGTTCGCGAAAGCCGTGAACATCAACCTTGTTGGAACCTTCAACATGATTCGCCTCGCCGCCGCGGCCCTGGCGAAAGAGGAACCGGGCGAAGATGGCGAGCGCGGCGTGATCGTCAATACCGCATCGATCGCCGCATTCGACGGACAGATCGGGCAAGCTGCTTATGCAGCGTCGAAGGGTGGCGTCGTTTCGCTCACCTTGCCCATCGCGCGCGAACTGGCGCGTTCCGGCATTCGCGTTGTAACAATAGCGCCGGGAATTTTTGAGACGCCGATGGTAGCGGGCTTTCCCAAAGAGGTGCAGGATGCCCTGGCCAGGAGCGTTCCTTTTCCAGCACGCATGGGGCGGCCGGCGGAGTTTGCTGCACTGGTCAAGCACATCTGCGAAAACACCATGCTCAACGGCGAAACCATCCGGCTCGACGGCGCGCTGCGCATGGCGCCGCGCTGATTTGAGGAGAAGCCATGGCCGCATCCGATCCGATCGTTATCGTTGGCGCCGCGCGCACACCGATTGGCGCGTTCCAGGGCGATTTCAAAGATCTCGCCGCCCCCGAACTCGGCGCCGCCGCCATCCGCGCCGGCATGGAGCGCGCAGGCATTCCGTTCGACTCAGTGGATGAAGTCCTCTTCGGCTGCGTGCTTCCCGCCGGCATGGGCCAGGCTCCCGCTCGCCAGGCCGCGCTGGGCGCGGGCCTGCCGGCCTCCACCGGCGCGGCAACAATTAACAAAATGTGCGGCTCCGGCATGAAAGCTGCCATGCTCGCGCACGATCTGCTGCTTGCCGGCAGCGCGAAAATCATGGTCGCCGGCGGCATGGAGAGCATGAGCAACGCACCCTATCTTCTGGATCGAGCGCGCGGCGGCTATCGCATGGGGCATGGACGCGTTCTCGACCACATGTTTCTCGATGGGCTCGAAGACGCCTACGACAAAGGCCGCCTGATGGCACATTCGCC
>JAJXXG010000534.1 GCA_021781255.1 Acidobacteriota bacterium | reverse complement strand
CGGCTCTGGTCGTTGTGCCAGCCGCACTTCCGGCTCAAAGCCATTCTCATCGCCGCGCGGAGCACCGCACCTCGCGCCGACACCAGCCCACCGGCACACTCGCTGAACGCATTCAGAAAATAGTCTCTGCTCCCGGCGTTGCCCTCGACGACTTTGGCATCAGCGTGGCCACCCTCGACGGCAGGCAGCTTTATGGCCTCAATGACAGCCGCCTCTTCACGCCCGCCTCCAACGCCAAGCTCGCAACCACCGCCGCCGCATTCGCACTGCTCCCCGTTGACACGCTCACCTGGACCACCCACGTTGTCGCCGACGGCTCCGTCGACGCCGCCGGTACCCTCCACGGCAATCTCAGCATCCTGGGCGTTGGCGACCCCACGCTCAGCAACCGCATCTACCCCTATCGTGAGCCCGATGCTTCGGGCCCCGCGCCGTCCAAAGCACCAACCATGGCCGTGCTAGACCTCCTCGCGCAGCAGATCGTACAGGCCGGTGTACGCACCATTGATGGCAATGTTATCGGCGACGACAGCTACTTCCTCTCCGAGCCCTATGGCACCTCGTGGTCATGGGACGATCTGCAATGGGACTATGGCGCGCCTGCCTCTGCGCTCACCTTTAATGACAACACCGTCCAGCTCGAATTCCTGCCCGACACCGCCTCGCCCAGCGGATTGCTCACCGTATGGAATCCGCCCATCGATTACTACACGCTCGATTCGTCCATGAACATCGCGCCCGCAGGCCAGCAGGCTCATCCCGGCCTTTCGCGCATGCCCGGCAGCCTTCTCGTGCGCGCCTGGGGAACCGCGCCCCATCAGGGCCTTGAAACTTCGCTTGCCGTCAACGATCCCGCTGAGTTCACAGCGCTTGCCTTTGAGCGTGCTCTCGAGCAGCGAGGCATTCAGATCAAAGGCACTTCCACCTCTGCCCACCGTTTGCCCATTGGCACCGGAGACTTCTCAGGCGAGCGCGACGCGTTTCTCCAGTTCCTGCCCGTCACGCTCAGCACCGTTGAAGCGCCGCTCAACGGCCGCCGCATCCTTGCCACACACGTCTCCGTTCCAGTCGCGGAAGACATCAAATTCACAAACAAAGAAAGCCTGAATCTCCATGCCGAACTGCTCCTTCGCCTTTTGGGCAAGCTCTGCGCCAGTGACGGAAGCCTCGAGCAGGGCACACGCGTCGTCCGCCAGTTCCTTAACAATGCAGGCATCAAAAACGACGAATTCTTCTTCTACGACGGCTCCGGCATGAGCATGGATGACCGCATCGCCCCGCGCGCCATCACCCAGTTGCTCACTTACGCCGCGCATCAGTCCTGGGGTATGCAGTGGCGCAACACCTTTCCCGTCGCTGGCGAGGATGGCACACTCCAGCATCGCTTCCTTCACTCGCCGCTCAAAGGCCGCCTGTGGGCCAAAACCGGAACCCTCAACGAAACCGGCTCGCTCTCTGGTTATCTCAAGGCCGACAGCGGCAAAGTCATCGCCTTCTCCATCCTTGTCAATGGCCACATGCCCGGCGACGAAGCCTATCGCGAAGCGATGGAGCGCATCTGCGAGGCCATCGCCGCCAGCGAGTAATTCACACTCACTGCATCGCCTTCGGCCTCAACCGCGTCCCCGCTCACCATGTATCATCGGGAACGGATGTCTTTCCGCTCTCGTTCAGCCTTGCTCTGCCTCATTGCCGGTTCGGCGCTCTTGCCCTTCGCGCTTTCCGGCTGCCGCCATCTGCCTCCTTCCAAGCCTGCATCCCAGTGGACTCCGCAGGAAGCTCGCGGCGCGGCAGTCTTCCGTGCCAAGTGTGCGCGCTGCCATTACCCCACCACTACTGCCGGCCTTCACGGCCCTGGCCTTCAGGCGCTCACCAAGCTGCCTTCCATGCCCTCCGGCGCGCCGCCCACTGACGAGCGCCTCACCGCCACCATCCTTGAGGGCCACGGAACCATGCCAGCCATTCCCATGAGCGACGCCGATCTCCGCGATCTTCTCGCCTACCTGCACACCCTCTAACCCATCGAGCCGCCGATGCCTGAGACTCCACAAGAAGCCGCCAACCAGCCCGAGCCCACAGCCACACAGCCTGCCGAGCCCGGCGGCAAAGTCGCGCCCAGCTCTCCGCGCATCAATCTCCTGCCCGTCCCCGGCGTCGCGGCCATCAGTCTTTATTTGCTTGCTCTCGCCGCCATCATCGTCATTGGCATTGTCGACGGTCACCATTACCCGGCAGCCTTCCTCTGTTTTTCCGCCGCATTTATTACCGCCAGTTTCGGCCTCATGCTTCTCCTTCGCTGGGCCTGGGCGCTAGCCCTCTCCACAGTCTTTCTTCTCGCCGGTTACAACCTCTGGATCTTCTCCGTTGAGCATCAGTTTCCGGCGCTCGTTCAGGGCCTGCTCAACCTTGTTTTCTTCCTCTATCTCATCCGGCCTGATGTTCGTTCCCGCCTGCGGTAAACCACGCCATCTTCACTCAATCTGCGCCTGTATTGGCCTCTCAAAGACTCCCAGGCCCGCTGTACCACGTGTTACCCTTCCATCCATGCCGCGCCTATCTATAGCTCCTCTACTTTGCCTTGGCCTCCTCTGCACCGGGTCCCAATTCCTTCTCGCGCCGGCCCACGCTGCGGATACTCCTCACAAGCGCGATATCAGTCTCGACGATCTCGACCGCCTCATGAATGTTGGCCGCCCCGTCGTCTCGCCTGATGGCAAGTGGGTCCTGTACACCGTCAGCCACACTGACACGAAGAAGGACAAGCACATCACCCATCTCTGGATGGTCAGCTGGGACGGCGAAACCCACATCCAGCTCACTTACGGTGAAGAGGGTGCTTCCGATCCGCAGTTCAGTCCTGATGGCCGCTACATCAGCTTCCTTTCCTCGCGCCCCGGCCCCGCCAAGGGCGATCAAATCTGGCTCCTCGACCGCCGCGGCGGTGAAGCCCATCAGCTCACCGCCATCACGGACCAGAACATCAAGGGCTACCACTGGTCGCCGGACTCCAAGCACCTCCTCATCACCCTCCATCCGCGCCATGAGCCCCTGCCCAAGGAAGGCGAAAAGCCCAAGGCTCCAAAGCCCATCGTCATTGATCGCTACCACTTCAAGCAGGACATCCAGGGCTACCTGCGCGACAATGACTGGGATTCGCTCTACCTCTACGACATCGCGACCAAGAAGTACGAAAAGCTAACCACCACCAAAGATGTGAATGAGGAAGATGCAGCCTTCTCGCCTGATGGCAAGTGGATTGCCTTCGTTAGCGATGAAGACCCTGATCCAGACCGCACCAATAACGACGATGTCTTCGTCGTCCCTGCCAAGGCCGGTTCTGCTCCGCGCAAACTCACCACGTGGAATGGCCCTGACGGTGGCCACCTGGCCTGGTCGCCTGACTCCCAGTCCATCGCATACACCCAAGGTGCCGCGCCAAAGTACATGGAGTACTCACAGGCCAGACCCGCCGTCGTCACGCTCAGTGGCAAGGTCAGCTATCCGGCCTCCGGGCTCGACCGCAGCGTCCGCTCGCCCATCTTCTCGCCCTCCGGCAAACTGAGTTATCTCGTCGCCGACGACCGCAACCAGTACCCCGCCGAAATGGAACTTCACGGCGCCACTGACGCAAAGCTCCTCAACCAGCAGGGCACAGTCGAGGGTTGGGACGAGGAAGCCGGTCACACTGCGGTGATCTACACCAACGATGAACAACCGGGTGAACTCTACGCCCTCGAAGACGGCCACCTGCGCCGCCTCACGCACCACAACGACGCTCTCGTCGCCGAGCTCAACCTCGTGCCCACCGAGGGCATCGAGTTCAAAAGCCAGGACGGAACCGACGTCCACGGCCTGCTGACGAAACCCGAGAGCTTCAAGGCCGGCTCACCCGTGCCCATGCTTCTCTTCATCCACGGCGGACCCAACGGCCAGGACGAGCACAGCTTCAACTTCATGCGCCAATGGCTCGCGGCCAATGGTTACGCCGAGCTCAACGTCAACTATCGCGGCTCTTCAGGCCGTGGCCGGGCCTACGCCAAGGCCATTTTTGCCGACTGGGGCCACCTCGAAGTCCAGGACCTCCTCGCCGGCGTCGACAAGGCCGTCGCCTTGGGCGTTGCCGATCCCAACCGTCTCGCCGTCTCTGGCTGGAGCTACGGCGGCATCCTTACCGATTACACCGTCGCCAGCACCAACCGCTTCAAGTGCGGCATGAGCGGTGCGGGCGTTGCCAATGTACTGTCCTTCTATGGCCATGACGAATACATCCTCCAGTACGACCTCGAACTTGGCCAGCCCTGGAGCCACCTTCAGGAGTACATCAAGCTCGCCTATCCCTTCCTGCAAGTAGACAAGCGCGTCCACACTCCCATGCTCTTCATGGGCGGCACGTCTGACATGAATGTCCCCCTCCTCGGCGGCGAGCAGATGTACCAGGCCCTCAAATCCCTCGGCCGGCCCGCCGAGCTGGTCGTCTATCCCAACCAGTTCCACGGCTTCACGCGGCCCAGTTACATTCGCGACCGTTACGTACGCTGGCTCGCCTGGTGGAACAAGTACACTGGCGGCCCGAACAAATAGTTCTTGAACTGCCTCACAAACAGAAACAGGGAGAAGCTTCGGCACGCGCCGGTTGCTTCTCCCTGTTTTTATCTTTCAATCTTCCTCTCTTCTCTAAACTCACTTCACCGGCAAAGCGTTTCCAGCTTCGCTCTCGGCGCCGGTTTAAACGCCGGATATCTCAGATGGTGCACATCCATCATCTCGTCAATAAGCGTTTCGCCATCCTTCACAGTCAGGTTCGGATTGATCCGGTAAGCCTTGTTCCTCTCCACCTTCTTTAACGCCGCAAACCGGAATCCATCCTCGCGCAGAATCTCCATCAGTTGCGGCAACATGGTCGTCGTAAAGTCCGTCGCGTGCAGTAGCAGCACATTCGGGATCTCATGCCCCAGCGCAATCAGCTCTTCTTCGCGCCCCAGGCGGATGAACTCCCGTGCGTTTTCAAGGTAGGTCTTCTTCAGCCAGGCAATCGACGCCTGATCATTCTTTGCCAGGCAACGCCCATAGGGGTCATCCCAGTCGTCGTCGTTAAAGTTCAGCGTTACCTGCGCAATCCGGTACTTGTGTTCCTTCAGCCAGTCACGCACCGCATTGCGCTTGGCCAGTGTGTCTCCCTCGGCCAGGTAGGGATAGCGGAACCAGTGCCAGTCGGTCTTCCCCGCATATTGCTTCAGATACGGCTCGTTTAGTTCAATGTCGTGGATGTATTCAGTGGCCGTCTCGTCTGTCAGCGAAGGGTGCGAAAAGGTGTGGTTGCCGATCCTCATCCCCTTCTGCATCCACACCCGCAGCGCCCCCTGCGTATCCGGGTCGCCGTCCAGCGTGTTCGCGTTCACAAAGGCATACACGCCCTTCAAGTGATACGCCCTTAGCTCATTAGCCAGTTGCTCGGCTGACCTCATCCGCGTCCGGCCCACGTGCAGGTCGCCCGCTGCCGGAAGGTCGTCAAAGGTCAACGCCACCACCGGATGCTTCTTCAGCTTCGGCAACTTCTTTACGGTCGTTGCAGTTCCAGAGCCTTGTGCGCCTTGCGCTCCTGCACCCACCGCCGCAATGGACAGTGCCACTGCGCACACCAACGCCCCCAAACTCAGCCTCATAGTTGTTTCCAGAACCCCCCGGCAGTCTACCAACCCCGTTCCATTGGACGGAACACAGCCGCTTTCCGTTGCCCGTACAATAATCTACAGGCATCATTCACGGAATCACCCTCATGGAACTGGTCCAGATCAACCCCGCGCGCACTGTCCCGGCTCCCAAGCCCGAATGGCTCAAGGCCCGCGCTCCCATGGGCGAAAATTACCACTCCCTCAAGCGCCTCGCCCGTTCGCTCAATCTCCACACCGTCTGCGAAAGCGCCCATTGCCCCAACATCGGCGAGTGCTGGCACCACAAGACCGCCACCTTCATGATGCTCGGCAACCTCTGCACGCGACGCTGCGGCTTCTGCGCCGTACCCAAGGGCCGCCCGGAGCCCATTGACTTCGACGAGCCGCGCCGCGTCGCAGAGGCCGTCGCTGCCCTCGGCCTCAACTTCGCCGTCATCACCAGCGTCAACCGCGACGACGATCTTCTCGGCGGAGCGCGCATCTTCGCCATGGTCATTGACGAGGTCCGCCGCCAGGCTCCCGGCTGCCGCGTTGAGGTGCTCATTCCGGACTTCCAGGGCGACCGCGCTTCCATCTGCACCATTGTCGAGGCCCGTCCTGATGTGCTGAACCACAACACCGAGTCCGTCCCGCGTCTCTATCGTGCTGTCCGCTCCGGCGCGCGTTATGAGCGCACCCTCGAGCTCCTGCGTTACGCCAAGGAGCTGAACCCGGAGGGCGTGACAAAGTCCGGCGTCATGGTTGGCCTCGGAGAAGAAACCCACGAGCTCCTGGACGTCTTCCGCGACCTCGCCCGCGTCCATTGCGACATCCTCACCATCGGCCAGTATCTGCGCCCCTCCCGCGATCACCTGCCCATGGCGCGCCTTTACACGCCCCGCGAGTTTGCCGAATTAAAGAGCGAAGCTCTCAAGATGGGCTTCCGTCACGTCGAGTCTGGTCCACTCGTTCGCTCCAGTTATCATGCGCACGAGCAGGCCGCTTCCACAGGCCTCACAGTCCTCGCGTAGTTCCTCCCGCGCCACACCTTTCCCCGCCGCGGTTGTAAAATAACTGTTGCAATTGGATTTGCGAGGACGTTTCCTATGGCAATCTCCGCAATGGCCGGAATTCCGGCACTCAAAGACCTTTCCGCCGATCTCAAGCGCCGCATGGATAGCGCAGTCTCTGACTTCCAGACCAATCTGGCCTCCACGCGCACCGGCCGTGCCAGCGCCCACATGCTCGACCAGATCAAGGTTGATTACTACGGCACGCTCACGCCCATCACGCAGATGGCCCAGGTCTCCACGCCAGAGCCTCAGCTGATCGTCATTTCTCCGTACGACCCGACCATTCTGAAGGAGATTGAAAAGTCCATCCAGGCCTCCGATCTCGGCTTCAATCCCATGTCAGACGGCAAAATCATCCGCGTTCCCGTTCCTCCCATGACCGAGGAGCGCCGCCGCGACGTCGTCAAGCATCTCAACAAAATCCTCGAGGAGCATCGCACCGCCATCCGCAATGTTCGTCGCGACGGCAATGACGCTCTCAAGAAACTTGCCAAAGAGAAAAAAATCAGCGAGGACGAGGAGAAGCGCTCTCTCGAAGAAGTGCAGAAGATGACCGACGACGAAATCCGTCGCATGGAAGAAATGTCGCGCAAAAAAGAAGCCGAAATCATGCAGGTCTGACCGGCTTACACCTCCACTTTCCGCTCAAACACCAGTGCCCCGTTCCCGCCGCGCACAGCGCCGCAGTTTACGGGGCACACTCACTTCCTTCGCACGCCGCAGCGCATCTGGCTGCCGCCGGCAAAATTCCCCTCAGAAAACCAGAACCAGTACGGCCACGGCCTCAATAAATCCCACGACCGCGCCAACAATCTGAAGAGTGTCTCCCGAGTACCGGAAAAATTTACATACTCCACTGGGTGGATTTCTCCGGCGCGTTACGATCCCGGCCAGCTTGCGGCTCTGCTTCTCCATCACGCTTCCCAGCAGAAAAACGCCTGCAAAGAACACTACCCACAGCACATATTTCAATATCAGCATGGGGGCCCCTTTCGATCGGTGCAAATTTGTACGCCTGTTTCTACTGAATAGTCAAGCAACTTGTTTGCCAAACCGCGTTCCAGCCCCGAATCGATCCGCTCACAACCACCCCAGAATCCTGCTACCATAGTCGCCGCAACTCTAGCGAGGCCGCAGATGGAACCAAGCCTGAAGCACACGCTCGCACTGCTCCGCTGCACGCCGTCCGCGCTCTCCGCTCTGCTTGCTGACCTGCCTGAGACCCTCACGCTCGCCGACGAGGGGCCCTACACCTGGAATGCGCACGACATCCTCGGCCATCTCATCCATTGCGAACGAACCGACTGGCTGCCCCGCGCGCGCCACATCCTC
>JAJXXG010000238.1 GCA_021781255.1 Acidobacteriota bacterium | reverse complement strand
AGACCTCCATGCCGCCCTTCTCTGCCGCGGCGAGCGGAGCAAGGCCCATTTCCATATAGCGGAAGATGTTTTCAAGCACGACGACCGAATCGTCGATGAGGCGCGAAAATGCGAGCGCGAGTCCGCCGAGCAGCATGGTGTTAATCGATCCGCCTGTCGCATTCATGATCAAGAGGCACACGAGCGCCGAGAGGGGAATCGAGAGAAGGACAGCGAATGTAGCGCGCGGACTGCCGAGAAACACAAGGATCATGACGCCGGTAAGAATCAGACCGATGCTTGCTTCTTTGATCAGATTCTTGATGGCGCTTTTGACGAATATCGACTGGTCAAAGACAACCGCTGTCTTGAGTGATGACGGGATGTCCACCAGGTTCTTGATGGCATCCTTCATGCCATTCACGATGGTGATTGTGTTGCTGTCGCCGCCCTGCTTAAGCACAGGCACGTAAACGGAACGCTGTCCGTCAATGCGGACGATGTTTGTCTGGATGGTTCCGGAGTCCATGGCTTTGCCGATGTCTCTTACCAGCACAGAGGCGTTGCCTTCCGATTTCAACGGCATGGTATTGATTTCATCCGGCGTTGGAACCTGGCTATTGGCATAGATGTTGTAATCTTTGGAGCCAATGCGAACATCGCCAGCCGGAAGGATCAGATTGGATGAGTTCACGGCGTGAACCACATCCATGAGGCTCATGTTGTGCGCTTCAAGCTTCAGCGGATCCACATAGACCATGATTTGCCGATAACGGCCGCCAAAGGGCTGCGGTACGGATGCTCCGGGGACGTTGGCGATCTGGTTACGGACCTGAAATTGCGCGAGATCCTTGAGGTCGGTCTCGTTGAGCCCTTTGCCCTTGAGCGTTACCAGGCAGACGGGCTGGCTTGAGGCATCCATACCCAGCACCACGGGAGGCAGTGTGCCGGGCGGTAATCGTCGCAGATCGGCCATTGCGAGGTTTGCGATGTTGCTCAATGCCGCGTTTGCGTCTGTGCCGGGCTTGAAAAAGATCTTGATCAGGCTCACGCCTGTCAGGGAGCGTGATTCGATGTGGTCGATGTTGCTGCCGAGGGTGAAGAACCGCTCGAATGTGTCCGTGATGTCTGCTTCGATTTGCTGCGGGGGCATGCCGGAATAAAACGTTGCCACGACGACTACCGGGATATCGATCTTGGGAAAGAGATCGACGGGCATGCTTGCAATATTCGTTATCCCAACTACCACGATGATCAGGCAAACCATAATGATGAAGTAAGGGTATCTGAGAGCGAACTTAGGCATGAATGCTCATCTCCGGCTCTGGCCGAGCCTGTCTGTCTCGCTTTCTGTGGATGATCAGGTAAACAGCGGGGACGAGGAACACTGTGACAACTACGGAGACTCCGAGTCCGCCGATGATAGCGCGCGCAAGAGGCGCGTACTGTTCACTGCCTGCCTCCAGCCCGAGCGCCATGGGAATCATGCCCAGGAGCGTAGCGAGTGAGGTCATGAGAATGGGGCGCAACCGAATCTTGCACGACTGCACAACCGCTTCAGCGACTGCCAGGCCTTCTTCGTGCAAATGGCCCGCAAATTCGACGATAAGAATGCTGTTTGACACAACAATGCCAGTCATCATGATGACGCCCATGAGCGACATGATGTTCAGGGTGCTGTGCGTGACAAGGAGGATGATCAACACTCCAGATAGTCCGGGTGGGATCGCCATGAGGATGATGAAGGGATCGATGAACGAAGTGAACTGTGCCATTAGGATGAGATAGACCAGGGCGACGGAGAGGACCAGACCGATGCCGAATCTGAGGAAGGATTCATTCATGCTGACCACGGTTCCGCGCACTGTGATGCGCACATTCTGCGGCACGGAAACGCTGGCGATGATCTTGTTCACGTCGCGGTTTACACCCTGCAATGCTTCGGTCGATGGCATGACATAGACATCGATGATGCGCCGGATCTGGTAGTGGTCCACCTCCGTTGGGGTGTTGATTTTCTTGATATTGGCAACAGATTGCAGCGGGGTGTAGCTGGACACGGTGCTTGCCCGCAGCGGAATCTGCTTGAAGTCGTCCATGGTCATGTGGGCGATCTTCTGGTCGAAGTACTGAACCGTGAGCATGTAGTTGTTGCCGGTTTGAGGATCGATCCAATAGCTGGGAGCGATCATGCCATTAGAAGTCATCGCGGTAATGACATTGTCGACGACCTCTTTGGGCGACAAGCCGATCAGGCTGGCGCGTTCACGGTCGATGTTCAGCGAGAGCCCAGGATAATTGAGGTTCTGCGGTATGAGGACGTCGCTGACATTCCTCAGTGTCTTCACCTGCGAGGCAATTTGCTTCGCAATGGCGTACGACTGATCCATATCGTTGCCGCTGATCTGGATATCAATGGGAGCCGGCAATCCCTGGTTGATGACGGAATCAACCAGGCCGCCCGCCTGAAAATAGGTCGTCAGCTGGGGCATGTCCTGCGCGAGCCTGCGCCGCACGCGCTGCATGTACTCATAGCTGCCGACTCTGTGGCCTTCTTTGAGGCTGACCTGCACAAAAGCCGTGTCCATGGATGAGTTGCTGGTATAGATCGCAGAGAGGTCCGGCGTGATGCCGATGTTGGATACGATCATGTCCAAATCTCTGGGGGCGACCGTCTCGCGAATTTCCTTTTCAACCTGCGCGATGTATTGATCGCTCAGCTCAATGCGGGTTCCGCTGGGGCACTTGATATTGATGACAAACTGCCCGGGGTCCGTGCGCGGGAAATAGGAGCGCCCAAGAAGAGGGAAGAGGGCGAAGCTGAGAAGAACCGCGCCGAGAATGGTGAATGTCGTGGCTATAGGGCGGAGCATTGTCCGATTCACCGCAACGACGTACTTCTCAAGCATTTGCTGGAACCACGCGTTGAATGAATGGACTATGTGCTGGAAAATCGAGCGCCTGCCCCTCGATTCGAGGGCGCTTCCGTCCTGCTCTTCGGCTAAATGAGCGCCTTCCGCCGGCTTGATGAAGCGGGCACAATAGAGCGGCACCACGGTCATGGCGACCACATAGGACGCGAACAGCGAGAAGACCACGGTGAGAGCAAGCGCGGTGAAAAGGTAACGGCTGACGCCATTGAGCAGGGCGACAGGGAAGAAGACGATTGCCGTTGTAAATGTGGCGGCCAGCACAGCGAGCTGCACTTCTTTACCGCCGAGTTCGGCTGCGACTTCCGGCGGTTCGCCCATCTCAAGGTGGCGGAAAATGTTTTCCAACACCACGACAGAGTTATCGATAAGGCGCGAAAAGGCGAGCGCGAGTCCTGCCAGCACCATGGTGTTAATCGATCCGCCACCGGCGCGGATACAAATGAAAGCGGCCAGGGCAGACAGGGGAATGGACAACAACACGGCGAATGTAGCGCGCACGCTGCCGAGGAAGAGCAGAATCATGAGCGCGGTGAGGACCAGGCCGATGCCGCCTTCGCTGCCCAGATTGCGCAGAGCGGATTTGACGAAGGCCGACTGATCAAAAACAACGGCGGTCTTGAGCGAAGCAGGGACATCGACCAGGTTTTTGATTGCAGTCTTCATCCCGTTGACGATGGTGATTGTGTTGCTGTCGCCGCCTTGCTTCAACACCGGAATGTAAACAGATTTCTGCCCGTCAATGCGCACGATGTTTGTCTGGATGGTTCCAGAGTCTTCAGCCTTGCCGATATCAGCCACAAGTACAGAAGCATTTCCGACCGACTTCAGCGGCATGTCGTTAATCAGGTCCGGCGTAGGCACCTGGCTGTTGGCGTAGATGTTGTAGTCTTTGGCTCCGATTCGCACGTCGCCAGCGGGCAGGATCAGGTTGGATGAATTCACGGCGCGCACGACGTCCATCAAGCTCATGTTGTGCGCTTCAAGCTTGAGGGGGTCGACATAAACCATGATTTGCCGATAGCGCCCGCCAAAGGGCTGTGGAACTGAGGCGCCCGGCACATTGGCAATCTGGTTTCTAACCTGAAACTGAGCCAGATCCTTCAGGTCAGTTTCATTGAGGCCGTTGCCCTTCAACGTCACCAGGCAAACAGGCTGGCTGGATGCATCCATACCCAGCACAACCGGAGGCAGCGTGCCAGGCGGCAATCGTCGCAGGTCAGCCATAGCCAGATTGGCTATGTTACTTAGTGCTGCGTTCGCATCGGTTCCCGGCTTGAAGTAAATCTTGATGAGGCTGACGCCGGTGAGGGAACGCGATTCGATGTGGTCGATATTGCTTCCAAGCGTGAAGAATCGCTCGAATGTATCCGTAATGTCAGCTTCAATCTGCTCCGGGGGCATGCCGGAATAAAATGTTGCTACCACAACAACGGGAATATCGATCTGTGGGAACAGGTCGACTGGCATTCCAGCAATGTTGGTTATCCCTACTACGACGATAACCAGGCACGCCATAATGATGAAGTAGGGATACTTGAGCGCGAACCTTGGCATTACTTACTCGTCTCCGGATTGCACGGTACTGTCAATATTGAGCGAGGATTGTTCCAGTTTGGGCCTTACGACTTCACCCGACTGGTAGTTCGACTGGGCTCCGGTGATGACCAGGTCCCCCTCCTGAAGGCCAGACTTGATTTCGACATGATCCGATCCCTGCAGGCCGACCGAGACATTGCGTATCTGCACACGATGGTCGGCATCGACGACCATGACTGTTGCCTTGTTTCCATCCTGGAGGAGCGCAGGCTCGGGGATCGTGAGGACATTGTTGTGCTGCTCCAGCTGAATCGCGGTGTTGGCGTACATGCCCGGCGTCAGCGACAAGTCCTTGTTTTCGACATCGATTTCCGTTTCCATGGTGCGAGTTGCCAGACTGATATTGCGCGTGAAGCGAACGACCTTGCCCGCAAAGGTGCGGTGAACTGCGTCGACGCGCACATTTACGGTGGCTCCTTCATGGATGTAGGAAACGGCGTCTTCAGGTACCGGCAGGCGGAGGCGAAGCAGGCCGCTTTGAGAGAGCTTCACAATGGGCAATGACTGCGTATCGGAAGACGTGCCCGATTGAATCAACGCTCCAGTGTCGGCATACCGCCAGATGATGACGCCATCGAGCGGCGCCGTGACCTTGGTGTAGGCCTCCAGCGCGCTTACGCGGTCGTGGTTGGCGCTGGAAGCCGCTGACTTTTGTTTGGCCGCGGACAGTGCGGACTTGGCAGCGTCAATCTGCGCCTCCGCCGCCAGATCCTTTGCCTGTGCGTCATCCAGTTCCTGTTCGGCAATCAAGCCGGGCTGGGCCTGTGACGCCAGTTTAAGCCTGGTGTAGTCGGCATGCAGGGCGGCATGTACCGATTCAGCGCGCGCTACTTCGTGCTCGGCGCGAACAATCTCATCCTTGCTCTGCGCAAAATCGGCGACAGTTCCTTTCAACTGGGCGCTCAACTCAGGCACTTCCAGAACTGCCAGTACCTGGCCCTGGCGCACCTTGTCGCCGATATCTACATAAATGGCCTTGATGTATCCGGACACCTTGGCGTGCACATCCACTACCTGGTAGGGCTGGAACTGTCCAGCCAGATTGAGCGTGTGCACGATTGTGCCCCGCGTGACTGCAGCAACCGAGGCCGACGGCACCTCAGCCGCCTGCGCTTTGGAGCCGGTGGCCTTAGAACCGCATGCAACAGTACCCAGCGCTGCTACTGAGGCCAATCCCGCGAGAAGGAGGAAAGAGAATCGCTTCCACATTTTTCTATTGCACCTATGAGTAAGTTTCTGGCCGGCATGTGATCGATGGCAGTGCAAGATTGAAGGGAAGAAGCCATATCGTAGCCGACGTATGCGATGTGGCTGGAGCCATCAGGGTTCGAATGTCCCGGTTTCAGCAAAGGACTGGGAAGGGAGGAGGGCGGACGAGGAAGGCACTCAGGCTTCCGGAGCAGCCCATTCGCCTTGGCTGGCGGCTCTCCCTGATTCGCAGTTCTTTGTGGAGTTCAGCAAACGTGGTGAAAGTCAACAGGAAGAGGAGAAATGCGCTTGTGAGGACTCCGCGTGTAGCACGGATGGCCTTTGCGGCTCTTCCCGGAACGACAGAAACCGATGCGAAACTCGGGCGCTCATCTTCCGACAGGAGTTTAGCCCTCGGAATCTGGTGAAAGTTCGCCTGCGGAGGCTCATAACGAGACAATTTGTATCCGAGTCCCCACAAAAAGACAAAAAAGGCCAGACCTGCCAGACCCAGGACGAGCCGCAAAGAACCAACCCGATTTTTAGACGAGTAGATCATTCTGTTTGTGCATTGGGGCGCCAAGCATGACAAATGCAGCACGGTTGTTCATCGCCGCACGATACCTGTCTCTATCTTGGATGCAAACCCGCTGGAAAGGTCGTCTCTGCTCCCCAATCTTTGATGATGCCTGGCAATTTTGAATTTCTGATAAATCGCTTCCCGCGCGGCCAAGGCATCCCCGGCAATGCCTTCCATCGACGAATTGATTCTACTAGAGATGTACTCGTGCCACATGCTGAAAGTGTTGGCAGAGGAACCAGGCTTGTTTAGGGCTAGGTTGGGGGACCGGCAAGCTGCGCACCACACCGGATTGTGGCTGCCAACCTCATGTTGTGCAAACAGCCGAAGGCGATTTTGGATGGCGCCTCAGTTGTTCGTTAAATCTGATAAGGTGCTGATATTAAATTGGATTAGCGAGCTGACCGCACGTAATCCGGAAGGGAAGCCATGTGCGGCCAGCTATGGCGATTACCTGTACCAGAGGATATGCGCCGATTCGAGGGGCACAGACGCCTCGGGATGGAAGGGTACCACCCTGGGAGTGAATTCGGACGCAGGGCGGTCAGACGGGATTGAAGCCGAATAGCGCCAGGCACTCTCGCCCACCAGTGACTCTCCGCGCGTCATGATGTGGCGAACGGGTTCGCCGCCGTCGCGTGCCTGGGCATACAGCTCCACCCGGACCCCGTCAGGGCCGATTTCGTTGAGGTAGACCTGCACCTGGAAGTGGTGTACATCGCCCTCTGTATCTACGCGGACAGAGCCAAAGCGCAGCCTTGACCAGTGGTCGCAGAGCTGGCGGCGCCAGTGAAGCAAGCTATCTGCCGCTTTGTGGCCATCGGCGCTTCGTCGCTGATACGCCGCCGCCAGGGGCACGTAGTGCTTCTCGGTGTATTCGCGCACACACCTTGTGGCGGAGAATACGGGCGTGAGACGGGCAACGCTTTCACGGATGCGCCGTGTCCAGCCGCTGGGCACGCCGGATTCATCACGGTTGTAAAACTCCGGAATTACCTCCTGTTCGAGGAGGGTATAGAGTTCCTCGGCCTCTGCGGCGTCCCAGGCAGGATCCTCGCCGTGCTCATGGCCGTCACCAAGCGCCCAGCCCACGCCGGGCGAATAGGCCTCCGCCCACCAGCCGTCCAGTTCGGAGAGGTTGAGGCCACCGTTTACCAGCACTTTCATGCCGCTGGTGCCGCATGCTTCCCAGGGACGACGCGGAGTATTGATCCACACATCAACGCCCTGCACCAGATGTTCGGCCATGTGCATGTCGTAGTCGGCCAGGAAGACGACCTGTGAACGTGCCGGCGTGTGACGGATGAACTCGATCCAGCGCCGGATCATCTCCTGCCCCCGGGCATCCTGGGGATGCGCCTTTCCGGCGATCACGAGCTGGACCGGACGCTGCTGATTAGTGAGGATGGCCAGCAGACGGTCGGGATTGTGAAGCAAGAGATTGGGCCGTTTGTAAGGGGCGAATCGGCGGGCGAAGCCCAAGGTGAGCGCGTCGGGCTCAAAGATGCGCTGTGTCTCTTCAATCTCTTCTTCAGTTGCTCCATGGCCGGCAATCTGGCGGGCCAGTCGCGCACGGATGAATTGGACGAGATTCTCGCGTGAGGCTCTGCGCATTCTCCACAGGCGCTCATCTGAAAGGTGCTGCATGCCCTCTGCAATTGCTTGTGGATCGCCGTCCCAGCGTTGCCGTCCACAGGCTTCCGTCCAAAGCTTGTCGGCTTCATCGGAGTCCCAGATGGGAATGTGAACCCCGTTTGTGACGTGACTGACAGGGACATCTT
>JAJXXG010000877.1 GCA_021781255.1 Acidobacteriota bacterium | reverse complement strand
CAGACTTCTCAAAGAGGATCTGCTCGTCGAGCCGCTGCAGTTTTCCGTGGTTTTGGGCGTGGTCGGCGGCGCCGCCGCGACTCCCGAGAACTTAAACATCCTCGTTAGCCGTATGCCCCCGAACGCGATTTGGCAGATGATCGGCATCGGCAAGGCCAACCTGCCGCTGACCACCATTGCCCTGGCCATGGGCGGCAACGCCCGCACGGGTCTTGAGGATACGCTCCATATCTCCAAGGGGGTGCTGGCGGACAACCCCTCGCTGGTTCGCCGACTGGTGGGCGTCGCCAAAGCCATCGGACGCACCCCGGCCACTGTCGAAGAGACCGAGCAGATGCTCCAGCTACCCAAGATCAATTAAGCTCTGGCGAAATCGAGATCTCAACTTCCCGCTGAAGATGGTTTGCTACACTCCGACCATCACATTTGATGCTTTGATAATCGCTGTGGCCTTCCTGCCCTTTTTCAGGCCCAGGGCTTTAGCGCTGACCCTGGTAATGGAAGCAACGACAGCCGACCCGCCCGACAGTTTTATGGTTACCTCGCTGTTGACGGCTCCCTCCTGCACCTTTGACACCACGCCTGGCAGCACGTTGCGCGCGCTCAGTTTCGCGCCATCCACATCTGTGCCAATCATCACTTCGGATGCTTTTATAAGAGCGAAGGCGGCGGCGCCCTTCTTCAATTTAAGGGCATCGGCGCTGGCGTTGGTAATGATAGCGGCAATCTTCTCGCCGCCTTCAAGCTGCAGATCGATCTCGGCATTCACCGCGCCTTTTGTAACCTTCTCAACCGTCCCGGCAAGCTGATTGCGTGCGCTGATCTTCATGACGAGTCCTCCGTTTTCCCCGCATTGACGCCTCAGCGCCGACCAATGGCCGGCGCTGAGGTTGTGGTGAAGCATAGCTCAGGGACAGTCTCGCGCGCAACGCCGGTCGTGGCGCGTGTCCTTGCGCGTATTCTGGCGCGCTACGCCCGGAAGCTCAAAACTCAAAGCACGAATTGAAGAACCAATTGCGCCGATTTCCCGATAGCCGGCGAGCAAGGCGCCGGCTGCCGACGATGAGCTTCTGCTCCAATCCGCTGAGGTCACTGTCATGATCTCCGCGGGTGAAGTGCGGTCAGCGCTCGAACCGGCTATCGGCCACTGCGCCCTCGGTGAAGCGGCCTTCGAGCCACCCGATTCGGCGCGCGGCAAGGTAATCGAACTCCGGAATGCACGGCTTGATATCCAGCAGCGGAGAGCCATCGAGCATATCCACGTCTGCGACAAACAGCCGCGCCCCTTCGACGCGCAGCAGCCTCACCGAAGACATCCCGATTTGGTTGGGCCTTGCGGGCGCGCGCGTGGCAAAAACTCCGTGCTCGGCGGAATCCAGATAGGGACGAACCAGAAGCTGCGGCTCCGAAGCGCGGTCGAACAGATAAATCAGCCAGAGACGGTCGAAACCATCAATATCTCTAAGCCCCGGTTCAAACTCCGCAAAGATCTCAACGGTTCCCTCGGCCCCAGGGGCATAGCGGCTCTGAATCGGTGTTCCGCTGGCGCCCGAGAACGGCGTCCTGATGGTGCCGATAGGCCGGAGCACGAACTCTGCTGCATCCTTGTTCATAAGCATCACAGACCCCAGTCGTCCCGTAAGCAGAGTTTCAGCTACGGTTCACCCAATTTGCGCAAGAACTCAAGATCAACCGGCCTCAATTTCCAAAGCCCCAGCCCGCGCGGCGCGCACCGAAGCCGGCAGCGTTTCCTTGAGCCGCAGGGTCAGCAGAAAGCCCACCACCAGCGCGATTACGGGAAGATACAGCACGCGACCGATGCCGATTTGTGCCCGGAAACGCTCTGCAGCCTGCCCGGCAATCACCGTGGCAAAGCCCCCGCCGAAAAGCTCGCCCACCGCAATCACCACGCCCGACGCAGTAGCCATCAGCTCCGGCGGCACCGTCTCTGAGCAGAGCGGCCCCACGATCAGAGTGATCATGGCGTTGTTGAAGAACTGCACCATAAACAGAACCGCAAACAGCGGAACCATGTGCGGACCCAGGTTGACGAAGAGCAACAGCATCGCGCAGGCGCCCACCATCGAGATCAGCATCACTGGCTTGCGCCCGATCTTGTCCGAGATCCAGGGCAGAGTCAACGCGCCAGAAGCCGCGCCCAGCCCGATGGCCGCGACAATGATGCTCATCCCCGTCGAGCCGAGATGCAGATGATCGAGCAGAAAGCTCGGCGCAAAGGTACTGGTCGTCACCAGGCACACCAGGCAGCAGAGCATGAGCAGCGTCAGCACCCGGATATTCGAATACGAGAGCACCAGCTTCCAGTCGGCGAAGCTGCTGCGCTCTTTACTTACCGTCTGCACCTTGGCGGGCAGCACGCGCCAGGTCATCCACGCCAAAATGAACCCTGGAATCGCAAACACCGAGAAGATCAACCGCCAGTTGATGAAGTGCAAGAGGCCGGCGACGGCCAGGGGCGCAAATCCCAGCCCGAAGAGCGTCAGCGTCATCTGCTGGATGCCGATGTTGCGCCCGTGGCGCTCGGGCGGCGAGGCCTCAATAGTGGCCGAGATGCTCGCCGGCGTAAACGCGCCATCCGCAAAGCCCATTACCAGGCGCACCGCGACGAGCCCGATCAATCCGGTCGCCAGGCCGCTGGCGCCGATCAGCAGCCCAAAGAGAATCAGCGCGCCCGCCAGCACCCGCCGCCGCCCGATGTGATCGGAGAGGTTGCCCATCAGCAGCGCGGCAATGCTCCATGCAATGGCCAGCGCGCCCGCGATGGTGCCGATATCGCCATACCCCAGGTGAAGGTCATGGGCAATGACAGGGAATAACGGAGTAATCAGGTAGCGGTCGATGCCTACCAGGCCGAACCCAAGCGCAAGGACGGAAACAGACTTGACTTCCTGCTTCATCGGAATCCTTCTCGGTCTGTGCCGTTGCAACGCAGAAGCCAATGGCAATGAACTTCAAAAGCTTTACCGCACAGCTTGCCGGCGCTGCCTCAATCATCTCCAATGGTAACTTGCCGCGGGGTGATCTACATCATGCCAAATCGCTTCAGCCGGGCCGGCACAGCGGAACCAGAGTAGACGCATCCCGGAAGCACGCGAGCCAGGTGGATCGCCGCAGCGAGCCGCATTTCACAACTTATTGCAAGGACACATCTCCTCTGGTTCCGCTATGGACATTGCAGGAAAGATCGATTAAATTCCACATGTGACTTCACGACCCGCACCACTGCCCCCTATCGCGCAGGCTCAGTGCCATCAAGGACGCCTGGCCGCCATCGATACCAGAGGAACCTGCACCTATAACGAACTCCTCGATGCATCCATGCGCGTCGCCAAAGCATTGCTCGCCGGGCGCGCGGATCTTGGCGAGGAACGCGTGGCCTTTCTCCTGCCGCCTGGAATCCCATGGATCGCAACCCTTTGGGGAATCTGGCGAGCCGGGGGAATTGCGGTTCCTTTGGCGCCTGGCTCGGCTCGCCCGGAGTTGGAGTATTACCTCGGCGACGCCGGCGCATCGACATTCGTTTTCGATGCCTCTACTCAAGCAATGGCCGGTCCGATTGCCTCCGCGAAGGATATCGCTTCGCTTGCCTATGAGGCGATTCAAAATGGAGCGCCGCCTGCTTCGCAAAATCCCGCCTTGCCCGATGTCGCAGTTGAGCGGCGAGCGATGATTCTCTTTACCAGCGGCACCACGAACCGGCCCAAGGGAGTGGTTACGACTCACGCCAACATCTCCGCACAGATTTCTACACTGGTGGAGGCCTGGGAGTGGCACGCCGGCGAGCGCACGCTGCTTTGCCTGCCTCTGCACCACGTTCATGGAATCATCAATGTGGTCTCGTGCGCGCTCTGGTCGGGGGCGGCCTGCGAGATGATGACGCGCTTCGACGCCCAAGCCGTGTGGGAAAGAATCGCCAGCGGCGCTTTGACAGTATTCATGGCTGTTCCGACTGTCTATCTTCGTCTCATCGCTGCCTGGGAGACGGCCCCGGCCCAGCGGCAACTGGAGTTGAGCCAGGCAGCGGGCAGGATGCGTTTGATGGTCTCCGGTTCCGCAGCGCTTCCAGTGAGCACGCTGGAACGCTGGAAGAAGATCACTGGTCACACTCTGCTGGAACGCTACGGCATGACCGAGATCGGCATGGCTCTTTCCAATCCGCTGCACGGCAAGCGCGTGCCCGGCAGCGTGGGCGTTCCGTTGCCCGGCGTCCAGGTTCAGATGTGCGGGCAGAACGGCGAGCCGGTGCCCGAAGGTGTTCCTGGCGAGATCGAAGTGCGCGGTCCGGGCGTTTTCTCAGAGTATTGGGGCAAGCCCGAGGCCACGCGAGAGGCCTTTCGCGACGGCTGGTTTCGCACCGGCGATACGGCTGCCAGAGAAGATGGAGTTTATCGTATTCTCGGCCGCACCAGCATCGATATTCTCAAGACCGGCGGCCATAAGGTTTCCGCGTTAGAAATTGAAGACGTGCTGCTTCAGCATCCTGCCGTCGCGGAATGTGCTGTGGTCGGCGTGGCCGATGAGGAGTGGGGACAGCGCGTTGCCGCCGCTCTGGTTTTGCGGGCTGGCGCGGCGCTCAGTTTGGATGCACTGCGCGCCTGGGCGAGGGACCTGCTTGCGGCGTATAAATTGCCTTCCCGGCTTCTGGTCGTGGAGGCTCTTCCTCGCAACGCCATGGGCAAAGTGGTGAAGCCGGCGGTCACTACTCTGTTCAGCGAGGCGACCAATCAAACGAATAGTTAGAAAGTTCAATTTCGCACTCATGCCGGCGCAAGAGAGATGACGTCCTTAATGAACTTAGGAAGCGGCTTTTTGAATGGGGCGCGGGGCCTTGTGCAGAGCAACTCTGGAGTCGGTTTAGTCTCTTGCGGTTCTCTCGGCGCCGGCTTCCATCGCCGTGAGAATGGCGCGCATCTCTTCGAACTCCGGGCGGCCGTGGAGCGGCTTGAGGCGCGGGTCGGCGAGCACCTGGAAGAACCAGGGACAGCGGTTTTCGAGCGAGACGCGCAACTCGGCGAGCGCGGCGTCGGGCTCGCCCAGCGCGACGTAGGCAGCGGCATTTAACGTGTTCAGCACGAAGCGCTCGCGGCTGAGCCATTGCAGCCGCTCGAGCTGCGCGCGGGCCTCATCGGCGCGCCCGTCGCAGGCCAGGACATAGGCGTAAGTAGCGGTGTTGATATCGAAATGCAGCGAGCGTGCGGCCAGCGCATCCCGCAGCTCCACGGCCCGCGTGGCCTTGCCGTTATAGGAAAGGATGATGGCCCCAAAAAGAAGCGCGCCGTCGTGCCAGGGAAACAACTCCAGCGCCTTGCGGGCTTGCGCAACGCTGTCGGCGGCCTCTCCGGCCAGGTGCAAAGCCCATGCCAGGCGCGCCTGCAGCGAGGGCGCATACGGATCGAGAACAATCGCCGCACGCAGCAGATCGATGGCCTCGCCAAAGCGGTGGCGGCTGAGCGCGAACATCGCGCGGGCTCGCGTAGTCAATGGATCGTGGGGCAGATGGGCGGAGCGCGCAAAGGCTTTGAGGGCTGCAAGCAGATTGTGGTCCACATGAAAGTCGACCCAGCCAAGCGAGGGCAGCAGAGCGTCAACGGAGCCAGCGCCGTTGGCGGCGCTCAGGGGGATGCGCTCCGCAGCGCGGCGCACTATGCCCGCCTCGATTACCGGCGAAATGACGCCGTAGATAGCCTGGGTGATGCTGAGATTCGCAAGGTCCACGCGGGCCTTCATCAGCGCTGGATCGAGTTCGATGGCGCGGAGCAGGTCGCCGAGCGCATCCTGCATCCGGTGCCGCTCGAAGGTTTGCCACCCATGATGCGCGCGCAGGAAAAGCTCATTCGCTTCGCGGCGATTAGGAGAAGACTCAACCTGTGCTGCGGACTCGGCAGCGGCTGCGATGGAAAGCCCGCCGAGATGAAGACGGCAGATAAGGCGGTTCACCAGCTTTGCGGTCAGCGCCCCGATACGGCCGCGCTCCACAATCATGTCTTCAACCCAGAGCTGCGCGCCATCTCTGACGCGGATCATCTCGGCGCGCAGGCGGTCGTGTCCCGGGGTGGTGAGCAACTGGCCAGTGAGAACAAGATCTGCCTGCAGAGTCGTGCCGATCTCCTGCGCGGCCATCCCGCGCCGGGCCAGGGTAAAAACCGAATCCTGGGCCACGAGCGATGCCACAGCACAGCTTGTGCTTTGCAGCCGTTCCATGGCTTCTTCGGTGACAGCCATACCAAGATAATCGGGAACGCCGATTCTGGCGGCAAAGGGAAGAATGGCCAGCCGCGGCAACTTGCCGCCGGGCGGCGGGCCGTCAGGTTCGACAGCGACGGTGATGCGGTACCCGCGCCTGTAAACGCTCTGAATGCAATCCGCCGGCCCTAGCCTGGCGCGGAGCGATGTGAAGCACCTTGAGAGAGTGTCGCTGGAAGCATCCTTCTCGTCCCACAGGGCGCGTTTCACCTCCAGCGGGCTTACAATCTCGCCGGCGCGCGCCAGCAGCAGGCGCAGCACTGCCAGTTCACGGGGCGGTAAATACACCGGCACCTCCCCTCGAAGGAGCGTTCCATCGGCTTCAAGCCGGAACCCCGCAAACCTGAACCCTTGCTGCAGCGAACCGGCTGCCAACGGCAAAGAGGTGCCCATAGAAACCAACGCATTTCCGCGAAATCCTGCGCTCCTGCCCGGGCGGAATTGATTTCCGTTAAAGCAATCCGCTTCCGGCAGCAGCAAGTATCCGCAATCCGTGCATCCGAGGCAAGGTAAAGCCTTAAGAGCGGCAATGGAGGTTCTTCCGATGCTCTTGAGTACCACGGCAACGGTGAAGTGTTTTTCCTAGGGAAAACCCTATCACATCCCATGAAGAACGCCACCCAAAAGCTGTATCGCCGCAGGTTCCGGGCCCTATTGCTCCCTTTCGAGTAACTGATTCGACCATATGGGGAATCTTTCCCGCTCAGGCAACCCTACGGCCGCCTCCGAATATCTAACTCATTCGGAGGGGTTTCCTTCCAAAAACATTGAACTCAATTTGATGCCTAAGGTGGTTGCCATGACGTACCCCCTGTGGGTGCCGCAGATGCGGTATGCCAGTTCGATAGCGGCTTCGGTTCTGCTCGCAGCCTGCGTTGCGAGTGCGCAGTCTACCTCCCCAGTTCAATCCAGCACCACCGGCTACTCGTCCAGCCAGGCAGGCTTGCAAGAGTATGCCGAGCTCACTTTGCCCAATGCTCCTGCGCCGTTAGCCTCTTCCTCGGGCTCCGGCGGGTCAGCCGCGGGACAATACGGTAACGGCGGCGGATACAAGGGCGGAGGAGACCACGGACTCTGGCATAGATTCACCTTTGAAGCCGGTGGCGGCGCCAGCGCTCCTGCGGGCGATAAGGCCGACATTACCTGGGGCGGCGGGTTCCTCATTGGCGGCGGCTTTAATATCAACCGCAACCTCGCCGCGTTCGTCGAGTACCAGTTCCTCGACAACAAAGTACCGGGCGCGGTGATCGCCGAGTCGGGTGCGCAGGGCGGCCATTATCACATCTGGTCGTTCACGGTGGATCCGGTCTACGATTTCTTTCCCAAGGCGAGCAACGATGTCTATGCCGTGGGCGGCGGCGGCTTTTACCGCAAGGTGATGGACTTCACTAATCCGACACAAAGCTGCGGGTTCTTCTACTACTACTACTCCTGCGGGACCTCGAACCAGGTGGTAGGCAGTATTTCCTCGAACCAGGGCGGCTTTAACATAGGCGGCGGCTACCAGCACCGGTTTGGCGGCATGTATGGCCAAAGCCGCATGAGGGTCTTCGCGGAGGTCCGGTATCTCGAAGTTCTGTCGCCGGCGATCAGGAGCCAGTCGGCAAACGGCCTGAGCCCGGTGAGCATCAGTGCGGACACGAAGTTGCTTCCCATTACGCTCGGCATCCGCTGGTAGTGCACGCAGCAAAACACGAAACTCCCATTCCTTCGCGTCCCGACCGCGGAGGAATGGGGAATCTCCACCAGCCATGGGCTTGAACAAGGGCCCACAACTTCCTCAAGCTCTCGCGATCCGGGATTTCTGTCTTCTCC
>JAJXXG010000554.1 GCA_021781255.1 Acidobacteriota bacterium | reverse complement strand
GCCGATCGCCCGCGGCCGGCGTGGCGGATCGAGCGCCCCGGCGCAGAAGCAACCGAACCCATCCATGGAGAGACTTGACGGCGCGATGCGCGGGCGAAGCCTTGCGGCCCGATTATTGCCTGGTATCGCCGCCGACTTGCACCACAACATATGTTGCCGGACCGCTGCCGACGTTCCTGATGAAGTGCAGGGTTCCGCTGGCGACATACACTACGCTGCCCTGGCCGGCGCGCTCCGCTTTTTCGTCGTGGTCGAATTCGATCGTACCCTCCACCACCACGATGACCTCAGAGTGCCCGATACGATGCATGGGGCTGGGCGGTGCTCCAGCAGGCTGCGTGGTCTCGTGCACGGCAACGGCCTCGCCGGTAGCGAGCGTTCCAGAGAAGACCTTGCGGCCCACAACGCCGTTGGGGGCCGTGGTTGCGCGCATTGCGTTCAACGCAAAGACCTGCGAATGCGCGAGCGGATTGGCGGGGGCAGATTGCGCGGGTAGATGAACTGCGCATGCCAGGAGGCACACGCTCAGAGAACGTACGGTCATCGACAACCTCTCCAGGAAATGCTGCAATCTTCGCGCCCCTCGCTTCTGGGACAAGAACGGCGATCGCCGCGCGCTCAATCGCGCTTCCGCCCACTGCGCCGCGCGTCGGGCCGCGAAAAACCGCGCTTCGCTCCACCTCCGCCCGCGCCACGCGATCTTCCGAAACCTCCCGGCTTGCCGCCGAAGTTCCGTTTGCCCCCACTCCCGGATTGCGGCGGCTTGCCGCCGAAATCGCCACGAGGCTTAGATTCGCCGCGGGGTTTGAACTCACCGCGAGGCTTGAATTCTCCACGGGGTTTGAATTCACCACGAGGCTTGAATTCTCCACGGGGTTTGAATTCGCCACGGGGCTTGAATTCGCCGCGAGGCTTGAATTCGCCGCGAGGCTTGAACTCGCCACGGGGCTTGAATTCTCCGCGAGGCTTGAACTCACCGCGGGGTTTGAATTCTCCACGAGGTTTGAACTCGCCGCGAGGCTTGAACTCTCCGCGGGGTTTGAATTCGCCGCTCTGGGCCGAGGTTGCCTCGCGGTCCACATCGGGCCGCTGACGGCCTGACCTGAACGGTGCGCGGGAGTTGCCGTTGAGCGATCTCTCGTCTTTCTCGCGCCGCCATCCACCGCCGAAGCCCTGCTGCCGGCCGCCGCGCAACTCAGTCTGCTCGCCACGCGGCTCAACTCCCTCGTGCTCTCGCCCGGCGAAGCGCGACTCACCGCGCCCGAATGGGCGCTGGCCGCGAAACTCCTTCCGCGCCTGAGGAGGCCGGTCTGTATCGCCACGCCGCACAAAACCTCTGCCGCCCCGGCCGCCGCGCTTGTCCGCGCGCTGCTCGGCCGCAATGCCCGCATCCTTGGGCAGCATCTGTGTGGCCCGGATGCGGCGCGGCTTCATACGGCCCTCGGCCGTCAGCCTGAGAGCGCCTACTTCCTCCACCGTCAGCTCACGCATCTTGCCCGGCTCCACGTCGAGCATGAGCGGTCCGTAGCCCACGCGGCGAATCTTCTCCGCAAAGTGTCCAATGGCGGCAAACATCTTTCTGAGCTCGCGATTGCGGCCCTCGATCAGCACCACTTCGAACCAGGGATTCTCGCCCTCGCGCACCTGCTGGACACGCGCTGGAGCCGTACGCACCCGTTCCGACCCGGGCGCGCCCTTCTCAATGGCAACGCCGTCGCGGAGGCGCTCCAACTGTTCGGGGGAGGGCTGGCCCGCGACTTTGACGAGGTAGGTCTTTTCCACGCCTGATCCTGCTTTGGTCAGGAGATTTGCCAGCTCGCCGTCATTGGTCAAAAGCAGGAGGCCTTCGCTCTGAAAGTCGAGCCGCCCGACGGGATAGACCCGCTCGCGCGCGCCGGAGAAAAACCCCATCACCGTGGGACGGCCCTCAGGATCGCTCATGGTGGTGACGTAGCCGCGCGGCTTGTTGAGCATAAAGTAGCGATGCCGCTCGGCGCCGTGCAGCAGCTTGCCGTCAACGCGGATATGGTCGTGGGCAAGATCGGCCTTTGAGCCCAGCGCGGTGACCACCTTTCCGTTGACCATCACGCGGCCCGCAACGATGAGCTCCTCAGCGTGGCGGCGGCTGGCGATACCTGCCTGCGACAAAATCTTCTGCAGCCGCTCGGGGTTGGGCGCAGGGCGAGATTCCTTATCCGTCTCGGCCTCGTCTTCTTCCGGCGGCAGCAAATCGTCCAATAGCCGGGTGTCGTCCTCCGCCATTTCCTCGACTACGGTCTCGTCGTCTGATTCGGCCTCGAAAAGAGCCGATCCGCCGCTGTATGCATCCGTCTCCGCCGATGAAATCTCCTCGATTTCGAGGAAAGAAGTCCGGCCCTCACCGTCGGTCTCGTCGCCGATGGGATCGAGAACGGGATCGCCGATATGGTACTCAGCGTCCGGCTTTAGCTTGACGGATTTCCTCTGGCCTTTTGCGGAGGTGACCTTGGATTTGGCGGGTGCTTTCCTGACCGTGGCTGCGCTCTTCTTCGCGGACGCTTTTTTTGCCGCTTTCGGCTTTTCTGCTTTGGCCGCAGCTTTTTTGCCGGCGGCATCCGCCTTTTTCGTGACGGCCTCGGTCTTCGCTGTTAACGGAACTCTTTTAGACGGCTTCGCAGCCGGCTCTGTCTTTTTCTTCACTGCCATGTGGCAACCTCCGCTTACTGCATACGACTGTTCGGAGCTTCCGCGGGCGATTCTCCAGGTTCCGCCGTGGCTGGGGGCTCGGGCTCTGGCTCCGCGGCGGTTTCATTCTGTCCCTCCGCGTCACCGGTCTCTGTTTCCACAACTGGATCCGGATTGAATTCAGGGAAGGACTCGCCGGCCGGCGCCTCATCGCCTGCCAGTTCCGATTCCTCCAGTTCGCTGGCCGCCATCTTCTCAAACTCTTCCATGGACGGCAGTTCGGAGACGTCCTTTAATCCAAAGCGAAGCAGGAACTCGCGCGTCGTCTTGTAGAGAATCGGCCGCCCGATCACAGGCTTGCGTCCCGCGGTCGCGATCAGTTTCCGAGCCAGCAGCGATCCGAAGACTCCCGACGAGTCCACGCCGCGAATCTCGTTGACCTCCGGCGCCGTGATGGGCTGCTTGTAGGCGATTACGGCCAGCGTCTCCAGGGCCGGCAGCGAAAGCTTAAGCGCCGGCTTCTGTCCCTTGATGAACGCGCGCACGGCATCGTGGCACTCGGGCTTGGTAGCCATCCGGTAGCCGCCGGCAATCTCGCGCACTTCCACACCGCGCGCATCCACGGCATACTCGGAGATCAGCTCGTCGAGCAGCGTTTTGATGACTCCGCGCACCTCGCGATCGCGCTGCCTGGCCGCGCGCTTGGCCTCGGCCTCAACCTGCGCCGCATCGGGCCCGGCAGATTCCTGCGCCGCATCCGACGCCTCCGTGACGCCAGCTTCGGCGGTCTCACCGGCAGCCGCCTCTTCCGCCGCCGCATCGGCCGGCGATTCCAATTCAGGCAGCGGCTCCTGCGCCGGAGGCGCAACTTCAGCATCCTCCGCGCCCGGCTCTTCGGATTCCTTTTGCGCCGCGGCTTCCTGCTCCGCCTTCAACTCCAGGGCCTCGTCGGCGAACACGCCGGCCAGTTGCGCCAGAGTCACCGGCTCTTCGGCGGCGTAAATTACGGCTTCCAGCTTTGCTTTCAGACTCATTCTTTGTTCCGCACCATTCTGTATGGTACCGGATGTGACCGTATTTGCGCGCTGAGCGGAAAATGCGCGCACGCAGCGTCCGGCCCTCGCGGGACGCCGTTAGCTCGGCAGCTTGCCGATCAAAAGATCGCGTGGAACAGCAGGTAAAGCAGGCCCGAGAGCAGGGCTGCCGCGGGCAGGGTAAAGACCCAGCCTGCGGCGATGTTGCGCACCGTGGACAGGCGCAGGCCGCTGCCGTTGGCGGCCATGGTGCCGGCCACTCCGGAACTGAGAATATGCGTGGTGGAGACGGGCAGGCTCCAGGCGTCCGCGGCAAAGATGGTCGCCATGGTGACGAGTCCGGCGCTGGCGCCCTGCGCATAGGTCATATTCTCTTTGCCGATTCTCTCGCCGACAGTGACAACGATTCGCTTCCAGCCCACCATGGTGCCCAGACCCAGCGCCAGCGCAACGGCCACCTTCACCCAGTCGGGGATGAACTTTGTCGCCTTGTCGAGTTTGCCCTGATAGTCATTCAGCGCCTTGCCTTCAGCGGGTGTGAAGGCAGGATCGTGGGCGGGATTCATGACGCGCAACGCCCGGCCTGCCAGGTACATGTCGTTGCGCATGTTGGTCTGCGCCTGGGCAGGAATGGATTGCAGCGTCTTGTAAGAAGAGACCTCGCGGTTCAGTTCGTCGACGAGCTGGCTGAGCGCGAGGAGTGTTGTGGGCTGAAGTTTCCGGGTCTGGATGTAGTTGGTGATTTCGGTGCGGGCATCGGGATCGGGCGTGCCCGGTTGCACATGCCGCTCCAGAATCCGGCCTGCCTGCGCGGAAGCCGCGATGAAACTCTGGACCTCGGCCGCGCTGGCGTTGTGATTGAGCGCATAGGCCGTAGGGACGGTGCCGATAAGGATGAGCATGATGAGCCCCATTCCCTTCTGCCCGTCGTTGGATCCGTGGAAGTAACTGACACCGGTGCACGTGCCCACCATGAGAAGGCGAATCGGCCATGGCGGCGGCTCGTTGCCTTTAGGCGCCTCATAAAGCACAGGAATCCGGATCAGTCGCTTGGACACGAGGAGCAGGATGGCGGCCAGCGCAAAACCCAGCACCGGCGACACCAGCAGAGCCTCAAGCACCTTGACGACCTGGCTCCAATCCAGCCCCGAGGTTCTTCCGTGCGCGTTCAACAACTGGCTTGCCAGGCCCACGCCGATGATGGAACCGACCATGGTGTGCGAGCTGGATGCGGGCAGGCCGAACCACCATGTACCTAAGTTCCACAAAATCGCCGCGATGAGAAGTGCAAAGACCATGGCGAAGCCGGTGCCGGAGCTCACCTTGAGGATCAGTTCCACCGGCAGCAGCGCGATGACGGCAAACGCCACGGTGCCAGACGACAGCAGAACTCCGGCCAGGTTACAGAATCCCGACCACACCACGGCAAAGTGCGGCGGCAGGGAGTTGGTGTAGATCACGGTGGCCACGGCGTTGGCGGTGTCGTGAAAGCCATTGACGAACTCGAAGCCAAGGGCGATGGTAAGAGCCAGTCCGAGCAGGAGATAGGGCCAGATCCCGTTCACGGTGACGCGGTTCAGGTCTTTGGCGAGGTGGACGCCGATATAGGACACGCCGGCGGCCAGAGCCAGCACAAAGATCCCAACACCCGCCCGGCGCGAGCGGCTGGATAGCTTGCGATCGGCGAGTGACGTCGACGCGGGAATGGCATGAACTGCCGTTGCTAGATCGGCCATCAGAGATCACCAATGCGGCCGGAGAAATTCCGGAGCCGCCTGGGCCTCCGCGATGGAACTTGAGCAACAGCAGAAACTTCCACGGAAAATAAGGATGGATTTTGGCGGAAAGCAGACGAGCCGGAGAATATGGCGTCCATAAAACCTCAACAATCGCAGTCGGTCACGATTGTTTACCCAGTCATGAGGGATTAGGAACCGGGTTACAGACAAGTTTAAACCCGACACGCGGAAGAATGTGGAAGATTGCGGCCGTTCTGCCCGTGAACGGGAGGTTTAACAGACATGAACAAAAGATGAAAATTGCTCATTTATATTGACTTAGCCTCGTCAATCTCCCCTCCTGCGACGGAATGGGCGTTTCTTGCCGGAAGGGCTTGACAGGCTTTGCGGAAAGGGGCGTTTCGCGCCGCTGAAACGCCCCATCTTCCTCTCGAAAAAATACTTACTCCGGCAGCTTGAGCGTGCCGTGAACGGTAAATTGACCGGCAACAACTGGCGCGCCGGTGGCCGGCTGCCCGCCGCCGACGGTCACGGTATAGCCGCCATCGGCGACAATCGGCTCGCCCGCTTCGGTGACCATACTGAGGTCGCGCGGTTTAAGCTCGAACCGGACTTTCTGCGACGCGCCGGGCTCCAGATGGATGCGCTCGAATCCCCGCAGCGCGCGCAACGGCGCGCCGGGCACGGCAGGAAAGTTGAGGTAGAGCTGCGCGACCTCATCGCCGGGGCGGGAACCCGTGTTGGTTACGGTAGCTTCGACAACCACCGGCTGGCCCGCTTCAACCGGCGCCGCGGGCAGCGTGAGCTTGCTGTACGCGAACTTGGTGTAGCTCAGCCCGTAGCCGAAGGGATAGAGCGGCGTGCCCGTAAAGTAGCGGTACGTGCGCCCCTGCATCGAGTAATCCTCGAAGTTCGGCAACTGGCTCACGTCCTTGTAGAAGGTCACGGGAAGACGTCCGGCGGGGTTGTTTTTGCCTGCGAGCGTTTGCGCTACGGCGGTTCCGCCTTCTTCGCCGGGGTACCAGGCATCGAGAATCGCGCTGGCGTGCGCATTGGCCCAGTTCACCGCCAGGGCGCTACCGTTGGTCAACACAACCACCAAAGGCTTGCCTGTGCCGGCGAGCGCCTCAAGAAGCTTCTCCTCGGGTTCCGGCAGATCGAGGCTGGTGCGGTCGCCGCCCTGGAAGCCGGGCTCGTTCACCTTCATCTCCTCGCCTTCAAGTTCGCTGGTGATCCCGACCACGGCAACAATCACGTCGGCATGTTGCGCCGCGGCCAGCGCCGCGGGGTCAACGCTACGATCGATTCGGCCCCAGACCAGTTGGAGGTGCGGCGCCGCCTTCGCTGTGCGCTGGTACTCCACCTCCAGCTTGTATGGCCTGGCGGCTTCAAGATGCACCTTGCCCGTCAGCGTCTCGACGCCGTGGGGATAGTTAGCTATCGTCACCAGCTTGCCGTCAAGAAAGACGCGGAAGAATCCATCGGTCTCTACGCCCAGGTTGTAATCGCCGGTCTGGGTAGGGGTAAGCGTGGTCTCCCAGTGCACGGTGAGCGGATCGGCCTGGGCGGCTTCAACGGGCAGCGGCTGAGCGGCAATGTCGATGCCCGGCTCGATGCGCGATACCAGCGCGGAGATTGCGCCCGACTCCTGATTCGAAAAGCTCACGATGTCCTGCTTGAGATAGGTCGCCTTTGCGCCGGGCCGTCCGCCGGTGGTGAGCAACGCAGCGTGCACCGGCTCCGTGTGCTTGCTGAGGAAGCCTGTGCCTGGGACGAAGTTCACCTTGTCCGCGGCAAACTCCTGCCTGATTCCCTCCAGAACTGAAACCGTATGCGTGGGAATCCCGTTGTAGTTGCCGAGGAGGACGCGGGTCTGCTCCGCCAGCGGGCCCACGACAAGAACGCTGGTTCCGCTGGTTTTCAGCGGCAGCGTGCCGTCGTTCTTCAAGAGCACCATGGACTCATTCGCCAGCGTGAGGGCCAGCGCGCGGTGCGCGGGGCTGTTCAACTGGCCGGCGTCGATCCTGGAATACGGAACCATCTGCGGAGGATCGAAGAGCCCCAGCCGGATGCGCGCCGTAAACAGCCGCACCAGCGCGGTATCGATTGTCGTCTCCTTGAGATAGCCCTCGTTGACGGCGTCGAGGTAAGGCTTGTAATCGTGATCGTCCGTGACCGTGGCGCGGAAATCGATGCACTCGTTGTCCATGCCGCGCTCAAGGCTGATCGCGGATGCCTGGGCCTGGGACGGCGCGTAATGGTGGCCGGTGAAGATATCGCGCACCGCGCCGCAATCGGAGACGACATAGCCCTGAAATCCCCACTTGCCGCGCAGTTGATCTTCGAGCAGGAACTCATTGGCGCAGGCCGGCTGCCCGTTGATGGCGTTATAAGCGCACATGACCGAATCGGCCTTTGCTTCGGTGACGGCGGCGCGAAATGCCGGCAGATAGGTGTCGAGCTCGTCGTGCCTGCTGACGTCAACATCGGCAAAGTGGCGCGTCGGCTCCGGACCGGAGTGCACATCGAAGTGCTTGGGCGTGGCGATTACGCGGTAGTAGCGCGGATCGTCGCCCTGCATTCCGGTGACGTAGGCGACACCCATGCGCGCGGTCAGGAACGGATCTTCGCCGTAGGTCTCCTGTCCGC
>JAJXXG010000821.1 GCA_021781255.1 Acidobacteriota bacterium | reverse complement strand
AGTCAGTTGGAAGGCGAAGAGATGCCGATCAGCGAACCCGGCTTCCTCGGCGGAGATCGCACCAGCATTGATCTGCCTCAGCCTGAAGAAGACCTCATAGAGGCTGTGGCGGCAACGGGCAAGCCTCTCGCAGTCGTTCTCATGAATGGCAGCGCGCTCGCCGTCAATTGGATCAACGAACATGCCAACGCGATTCTTGAGGCGTGGTATCCAGGCGAAGAGGGCGGCGCCGCTGTGGCGGAGACGTTAAGCGGCAAGAACAATCCCGCAGGCCGGCTACCCGTCACGTTCTACAAGGGAGTCGACCAGTTGCCCAACTTCGAAGACTACGGAATGGCAAACCGGACCTACCGCTACTTCAGCGGCAAGCCGCTCTATCCCTTCGGCTATGGGCTCAGCTACACGAAGTTCAGCTACAGCGATCTGAGCGTGCCACAGGGAGCAATTGCCGCCGGACAACCGATTGGCGCGGACGTGACGGTGACAAACACCGGCAACCTCGCCGGAGATGAGGTGGTGCAACTTTACCTCAAGTTCCCGCCAGTCAAAGGTGCACCCAATGTAGCCCTGCGCGGATTTATGCGCATTCATCTCGATGCGGGCGCAAGCCAGAGAGTGCATTTCGATCTGAAGCCGCGCGACCTCGGCATGGTCACCGAGGATGGTAATCCCATCATCGCTCAAGGAGATTACTCGATCAGCATCGGCGGAGGCCAGCCTGGCACAGCCGCACCAGTCGCGACCGGTCACTTCCACATTGATAGCCAGTATGCGTTGCCCGAATAGAGAAGGAGAGTCATTCATGTCCGAATCTTCAAGGCGTATTCTTACTCGCCGCGAGGCACTGCTTCTTTCGGCTACTGCCGGAATCGGTGTCGTTGCGGGCGATTCTGCACTCGCATCCGACAGCATCAAGACCGCGTCGCACCAGGAGCCCGGCAACGTCTCTACGCCGCGCTCGGCGGTTGCGAAGACGCAATACGGGAAGGTGCGCGGGTTTTTGGATGGCGGTGTTCTGACGTTCAAAGGTGTTCCGTATGGCGCAACCACGGCCGGAGAGAATCGCTGGCTTCCAGCGAAGCCACCCGCACCGTGGGCAGACGAGTATCCAGCCCTGGTGTACGGAGCAAACTGTCCGCAAAATCTGCATACCTGGACCGGCATCGAGCAGACGTTTCTCTTTGACTGGGACGACGGCTGGCAGAGCGAGGACATGCTGAAGTTGAACATCTGGACGCCGAGCCTCACAGGGAAGCGGCCGGTGATGTTCTATATGCATGGGGGTGGGTTCAGCTTCGGATCGTCGTACGAGCTGCCGTCGCACGAGGGCGCACAGATGGCGCGCCACCATGATGTAGTGCAGGTGTCGGTGAATCATCGCCTCAATATCCTTGGATTCTTCGATGCCGCGGAGATTGGGGGTTCTGCGTATGAAGATTCCGCAAACGTGGGGATGACGGACCTGGTTGCGGCGCTGAAATGGGTTCAAGAGAATATCGAGAACTTCGGGGGCGATCCCGATCGGGTGATGATCTACGGACAGTCGGGTGGTGGGTCGAAGGTGACCACTTTGATGGGCATGCCTTCAGCCGTGGGACTCATTCATCGCGCGGCGGCGCAGTCGGGTGGCGGCGGGAACATTCCGAGCAGGGATCAGCAAAATGAGCTGGCCCGGCAGGTGATGAAGGAACTCGGGCTTGCGGCGAACGACATCGGGGCCTTGCAGAAGATGGAGTGGGCGAAGCTGTTTGCCGCAGGTAATGCCGCGGCTGCGAAGATCAATCCGCCGGGGCGGCCCATGATGGGGCCGGGCGCGCCGGGTACGCCGCGCGTGGGTTGGTCGCCTTGCGTTGACGGGAAACTGATCAACATGCGGTCATTCTTCGATGCCGCTCCGCAGATCTCGAAGAATGTGCCAATGTTGGTAGGGTCGGTGAGCGAAGAGGGCAATCAGATGTCCTCGCGTCCGACAGAGGGGGAGTGGCACGCAAATCTTTCGAAGACGTACGGCGCGGATAAAGCAACGGCGATTGTCGCCGCGCTGAAGAAGGCGTATCCGGAGAAAAAGATCCAGACGTTGTCGTACATGTGCAGTGGGACCCCGGGATTGAACGGGCTTGGAATGCGCAACAACGTGGTAAAGATGGCGCGATTGAAACACGAACTGAAGGGGGCGCCGGCGTACGCGTACTACTTCACGTGGCAGACGCAGATTCTCGATGGGGTGGCTGGTGCATGGCACACTGCGGACCTTCAATTCTGTTTTGATAACACCAAGCGATGCGAGCAGGGAACCGGAAACACTCCGGAGGCGCAGGCATTGGCGAAGAAGATGGCGGCGTCCTGGGCCGCGTTTGCCGCAACTGGAAACCCGAGCACACCGGGCTTGAATTGGTCACCCACCGATCCGGAAACAAATAAAACAATGATCTGGGATAACGAATGCCGCGTGGTAGATGACCCAGAGGGAGAGGCTCGAAAGATCATCTTGACTTGATTCATTCCTGAGAACTCAGCGAGTTCGCATCAGGCGTTGCCCCGACCGAGTTGGAGTTCCATTCTCACGACGATGTGACTTTGCACGTCTTGTGATCGTAGGTATACAGATACCGCCCTTCTGGAGCGACCCCTCGATCAGCTATTGACGCGTGATTTATCGCCGAGTCACTCGTTGAGTTGAGCAGGCCACTGGCCACTTGGTCTACTTCGGTTCCGGCAACGCCCCCGCAAACACCCCGTCTAGCTTGTTCACAGCAGCCGCCATGTAGCCCGGAGATAGGTGTGCGTAACGCTGCGTCATGCGCGGCGTCTTGTGGCCAAGGATCTGGCCCACAGCGTACAGGTCTACGCCCTGTTGAACCATCCACGATGCCGCCGTGTGGTGCAAGGCGTGAAAGCTGGCGTCTGGTGCGTCGATGCGCTTGAGAACCCGCTTACAGTAGACAGACAGATGCGCCGGGTTCACACCGGCAAATACGGCATCGCCCGGGCCGCCTTGGGGAAGTGAGCGGAGCACGATCAGAGCCGATTCGGGGATGGGCAGGATTCGGAGCGCGCCGCTTTTGGTTTTGCGCAGAGAGAGACGCCAATTGTTCATGTCCTCATCCATCCACCGGAGTGCACGGATTTCCCCGCGCAGGACTCCAGTACAGGCAACAAAGGCCGTTGGCGCGCAAACATTCGGGAGCGGATTCGGGAACGAAGGCGAACCAGCCGGCAAGCCCTGATCAAACAAATCCAACTTTTGATTCAAGGCAAATCTAAGAGCGCAGCCCGATTCATCGCGGCGGGTTAGGGGTACCCGCAGAGGAATGAGTGCTGTTCAACTGCGCGCATATCGCAAACTCCTGCTCCGCGCGCTCGCGCAGCGCCTCTTTGCGGTAGATCTGTCCAAGCTTATAGTGCAAGCCGGAGATCTTCGGAGCCAAAGCGACGGCCTTCTCAAGCTCTCTTTGCGCTTGCTGCAGATTCTGCTGCGCCGCATACACCTGCGCCAGTTCCTCATGAACCTTGGGGTTGTCAGGAGACAGCGCTGCGGCCTTTGTAAGATAGGGAATAGCTTTGTCGTAACTGTTCTGATCGGTGAGCAAGCCGCCCAGGTTCAGGAACGGTTGTGCATCCGCTGGCGCATTGCCCTGCCAGTCAATCGCGCTCTGAAACGCTGCCTTAGCCTTCTCGGGATGACTCAACTCCAGCCATGCCAGCCCCAAATTGTTTTCTGCCTCAACATGGCGCGGGTGCAGACTCAGCACGCGCTCAAAGCATGAAACCGCCGCTGTAAAGTTGTTCTCATTGAATTTCGTCCTGCCCAGCAGATACCACGCATCCGCATCGTCCGGCTTCTCTACAACAACGGCCGTGAACCATTTATCCGCATCGCCGTAGTCGCCGAGCATCACGTAATCCGATGCAACGATCTTCAGTTCACTCGCGCGCGGGTGTTGCAACGCCGCGCCGGCGGTAAACTCCGCCAGAGACTCTGTCGCCTTCTTTTCGCGGAACAACACATAGCCCAGCAGAAAATGCGCCTCTCCGGATGACGCATGCGCCTGGGCCATGCTGCGCAATGCAGCCTCGGACTCTGCCAGCTTGCCCGCTGCAAGCAGAGAACGCGCTCGCACCAGCGGGTCCGCGGACCCTTGACCTGCGACTGGCAGAGTCCCAGGAAGGCACAACGCCAGACATAGCAGCCTGATTCCTGGACTCATCCTTCCCATCGCATCATCGCCTTCAATGCACCGCCGCCAAAGCGCCATGCAATCCTAGGTATTTGACCGCTTGAAGTCGTACCAACTCTGGGTGCCCCAGGTCTCGATTTTGAGACCTGGGAAAGCATGCACTCAACAAAAAAATCACGCGGTCAAAGACCTAGTGGGCAGCGCTCTTGATGGCGCTGGCATCGCTTGCCTGCCCTGCGACCGCCGCGCTCGCCTCCCGCTGCAGTGTTCCATAGGTGCGCATTTCCTGCTGCGCTTCGGCAACCTTGCCCTGCGCTCGATAAACAGAGGCCAGTAGAAAGTGGATAGAGGGCTCGCGCGGGCTTTCCTTCTCCGCCAACTGCAAATCGGGCAGTGCTTCCGGTTGCCTCCCCAATCTCACCAGCGCCCGCGCGCGATCCACGCGCGCCTGCATCAGCGTGGGGCAGCGGTCAATCGTCCGATTCAATTCCGTCAGCGCATCCTCATTCGAGTCATTAGCCTCAAGCATCGAATTCGCCAGCTTCCACCGCGCAATGCAATTATGCGGATCGTTTGCCAATTCCGCCTTGAACTCCCCTTCCGCCGACTGCCACTTCCCGATATACCAGTAGGCGTCGCCCATGTGCATGTGCGTTCCCGGCGCATGCGGAGCCATATCGATCGCCTTCTTGAATTCAACCAGCGCTAGATCGTAGTTGTGCATGCTCTCGTCGATCTC
The DNA here is from genome assembly GCA_021781255.1 of Acidobacteriota bacterium. The sequence continues at coordinate 3,182 of JAJXXG010000821.1, read as the reverse complement.
TCCCGCAATCTCGTGCGCAACAACGGAGTTCGGGTCGATCTCGTTGATTTTCTTCAGCGCATCCTCCGACATTTGCAGATAGGTCTTTCCCAGCAGGTACCACGCCTCCTGGCTCTTCGGATTCCTTGTCAGAACATTATTCAGATGTGCCGCTGCATCGTTCAGCTTCTTGGCATTGATGAGTAAATGCACAAGCATCATCTCGATCTGGTCGTCTTTGGGATTCGCGTGCAATGCGGCACGAAGAAGCGGCTCCGCTTTCTCAGCGGCGCCAAGCTGGAAATAACTCATCCCGAGCATCGCGGAAGCAGTCGGCATATCCGGATTCAGGTCCAGTGCATGCCTCAGTACCCCTGCCGCATGCGCATAGTCCTGCTCGTTGAAATAGATCATCCCCAGATTGTTGTATGCCGCCGCAAGATGAGGTGCGAGCTTGATGATCTCCAGATATTTGTTGATCGCCGTGGCATTATCGCCATGCTGCCTTGCATCCCTGGCCTCGGCATAAAGCTGCTGAACAGCAGGCGTCACCTCGTCGCTTCCCTGCTCAGCGCGCGCGCCCCGTATCGGCATCATCAGCAGGAATGCCGCCAGAAACAACGGCGCAAATTGCAGCCACAAGGCAGAGCGAACAGCTTTCATGATAGGCCATTATAGTTGATTTCCCGCCACCAGAGGTGTATCAAGAGCCACACGAACAAGCCGAAGAAGCCGCTAAATCAGCAAGCAGGAAAATATCAAATGCGCGATACACGTCATCGGCAATGCGCCGCATTAAGGAACACCGGAGCGGTCATTTGTGCCTCCGGACAGAAAAAAAGGCCGGACTGCATGCAAGCAGCCCGGCCTTGTTAGGAGAAGTGCAAGCGGTTCAAAATGCGATGTAGCCGCACGTCAGCAAGCCTAGAACTCAAGTCTGAAGCTGACCTGCCCTTGGCGATTCGATATATTCGAACCCTGGCTGATAACCTGGCCAAACGTACCGTCACTTGCATTGGTATCTGGCCCGTTGAACTGCGTTCGGTTAAAGGCGTTGAAGTAGTCGATTTGCAGAATCCCCTGGAAGCGCTCACCCATGTAGAAGTGCTTCCTCATGTTCAGACTCTCCATCGCAAGAGCCGGCCCCCTGAGCCCACCATAGTTTCTTTGTGAATTGCCGATCACATACTGGGTTGGTGTAAGCGTGAAGGCTGTCGGGTTGAAAAGTTGCGCTACGCCCGTCTTGCCCAGGAAGTAATCCTTTGCACGGGCGTAAGAACCCGTACTCGCGCTGACTGCGTTATTCCGATCTGGACGGTTAAAGCCATTCGGGAACGGCGAACCATTTTCATAGACGCCGAATGCCGTACCTGACTCATAGTCCAGAATCCAGCCCATCTGCCAGCCGCCCACAACGTTGCCCAATGTGTGGTTGTTGACGAATTTCTTACCGGGCCCAATTGGCAGCTCGTACGTTCCGCTCACCTTCAGCGTCTGCGGCTCATCCGAGTTGGAGACGGCCCATTCCGGCTTCTGGTTGTACTTGTTGATGCCACCAGCGGTAAAGCTTGAGAATCCGCTGCTGGTATTGTCCATCAGGCGAGAAAGGGTATAGCCCGCCAGGAAGGACAGCCCATTGGTGAAGCGTTTTTCCACTTCAATTTGCGCGCTCTGGTAATAGGTGGTTCCGGAGCCTTCAAAGTTGTTGAAGATGTACGAGTACTGTGGATACGGCGTAAGGGCCTGCGCAACTGTGGCCGATCCGCCAAAGTCATTGACGAAGTTTGTGTACGGCAACGCTACTCCATCTACCTGAGTCTGGCCGGGGGCGAACGTATCTGCCAGCTGCGATCCGTATTGTGCATCGAACTGCGGATTCATCTGGTTGATGCGATTCAATTGGCTGGGCAGGTGAATAATGCGATTGCCAACCCACGCAGCGGTCACAAACATGCTGTACGGCAGTTCGCGCTGCAGATTGAGATTCCACTGCTGGCTGTAGGGGGCATAACCGTCGTTCCGGCTGAAGGCGTTGATCTGGTTTCCAGCGCCAAGACCGGCTGTGAACGGCGTTGCCGTTGGGTTGGGCATGATGTTCGTGTCCCAACTGCCATAGGCGGAGTTAAATCCACCGGTACTGTTACGCGTAAATGAACCAACCAGCAGATTGCTGTAATTCACGGCCACTTTGTTTGTGCCGTACTCATAGGCGCCGCCATCAAGGAACGCGATATCCGCTCCGCCTTGCAGAACTGTCTTGTTGTTCAGCTCGTAGGCAAAGCCAAAGCGCGGCCCAAAGTGTCCCCAGGCAATGTTTGCGCGAGTGTAGCCGGCGCAGCCGGTACAATCGCCAAATTTCGTTGCGCCGCCAGGGATATTGTCAAATGCCGGGCTCTTGGCATTTGGATTGAAGAAGACAATCAGGTTGTTGTTTTCAGTAAACGGAACCATGATGTCCCACCGCAGTCCGAGGTTGATTGTGAGCCGCGGAGTCAGCTTGAGGTCGTCCTGAATGTAGGGTGAGATCGCCCGGTTGCGCAGGCGAAGTTCCTGCGAATTGCTGCGATTCGCCTGATCCGGAATACCAAGCAGGAAGCTGGCAAACGCGCTGCCGTCGTATCCGAAATTCGGGTCGTTGATATTCTGGACGGACGTCGTGCGCTGGCTGAAGCTGAAGTGCCCGCCCTCCGTCTGTTCTTCGTTGTCATCCTGATACGAGCGACGGTATTCGCCTCCGATATTGAAGGTGTTCCGTCCCTTTGTCCAGAGCCAGTTGTTGACGATTGCAGTTCCCAGCTTGCGGTTGATCGACTGCAGCCATGCACCGCTCGTGCCCCAGCTCGTGGGAGAGTGAACACCGTCGAAGGTGATATTCGTCGGGATCGTGCCGCCAGAAACTGCAGGGAAATTGTACTTGGTCTGGTTGTACTGGTTGTTGATTTCCCCGACCCAGCCAACGCCTGCGGTCATCACCAGGTGCGATGAGATGGCATTGCTGTAATTCAGCAGGAAGACGCTGCCCAAAGCAGGCTCATACTTCATGCTGTTCAGCGGGTTGGGAGCAATGACCAGAGGGCTGTAGTCAAAGCTGTAGTTGCTGAAGCTGTTGCGCCATTGGCTATAGTGAATGCTCTGCGTGGCCGTGATGTTGTGGTCGACCGTAAAGCCCCACACATGCTGGATGTGCGGATTGATAAAGGGCG
>JAJXXG010000417.1 GCA_021781255.1 Acidobacteriota bacterium | reverse complement strand
GTGAGATCACATGCCGTTCCAACTTAATATCAATCGAAAGCCTCGAACGGTCGACGCCGCTGAGGACACCCCCTTGCTATGGGTGCTGCGCGACGAACTCGACATGAAAGGCACCAAGTACGGCTGCGGCCTTGGCCAGTGCGGTGCCTGCACGGTGCTCATGGATGGGACCGCCATTCGTTCCTGCCTGACGCCCGTCTCCGCCGTGACCGGCAACATCACCACCATCGAAGGATTGGGAGAGAACGGCAAACTGCATGCATTGCAGCAGGCGTGGATCGACCTTGACGTCGCCCAGTGCGGTTATTGCCAGGGCGGCCAGATCCTCAGCGCGGCGTCGCTGCTCGCGCTTCATCCGAAGCCGACTGACGCCGAGATCGAAGAGGCGATGACCGGAAATATCTGCCGCTGCGCCACATACAACCGCATCAAGGCGGCGATCCATCAGGCTGCCGGGTCTCCGGCGGAGACGAAAGGAGAAGTCCATGCCGGCGAGTGAAACATTCGCACAATTTGATGCCGATATGCAGGCCTTGATCGCGGAGGTGGAGACCATCTCGCCTCCCGTTGCAATGATGGGGCGGCGATCCTTCCTGAAATTGGCGACCTTCGCCGGAGGCGGGCTGGTGCTGGCTTTCCGGCTCGATACGCGCGCAGCCCTGGCAGAAGACAGCTCCGAAGCTGACGCAAGCAACCTCAATGCGTTCGTACGGGTTACGCCTGAGAATACCGTTATCCTCTATTCCAAAGGGCCGGAGATCGGTCAAGGGATCAAGACCGCCTTCGGTCTGATCATCGCCGAAGAGCTGGATGCCGACTGGAATACAGTGAAGGTCGACCAGGCGCCGATCAATTCCAAGGTCTATGGCTATCAGGGTGCCGGTGGCTCCACTTCCATCCCACGCGCCTGGGACCAGTTGCGTCAGGCCGGCGCCACCGCGCGGGCCATGCTCATAGCCGCTGCGGCCAAAGAATGGAAGGTGCCGGTAAGTGAATGCAGCGCCGCTGCCAGCGTCGTCACTCACACGCCCTCGGGCCGCAAGTTGTCGTATGGTGCTTTGGCAAAGGCGGCGTCGGCCCAACCGGTGCCCGACCCGACCAAAGTGCAGTTGAAGTCACGCGCCGAGTACAAGCTCCTGGGCAAGCGCTTTACCGGGGTCGACAACCTGAAGGTCGTCACCGGCCAGCCCCTGTTCGGCATCGATGTGCAGATGCCGGGCATGCTGTATGCCAACTACATCATGTGTCCTGCGGTAGGCGGCAAGGTCAAGAGCGCCAATCTGGACGAGATCAAGAAGATGCCGGGCGTAGTGGACGCCTTTGTGCTGGACGGTACCGGCACCCCGGCCGAGGTGATGCCGGGCGTGGCAGTCATCGCAAAGTCCACCTGGGAAGCGTTCAAGGCCAAGGCCGCCCTGAAAGTGGACTGGGACGAGAGCTCAGCATCGAAGGATTCGCTTACCCAGGCTGCGATTAAGGCCAAGGAGATCGGGGCTCAGATGCCGGCCCCGGCGAACAATGTCGGCGATGTCGATACCGCCTTTGGCTCCGCCGCCAAGGTGGTCGAGGCGTCCTACGACTACGCCATGGTCTCGCATCAGCAGCTGGAGCCACAGAACAGCACCGCATGGTGGCATGACGGCATCATGGAGATCTGGACACCTACCCAGCAGGCGGATCGTGGCCTGGCAATGGTCGCCAAGATGTTGAATCTGCCCGACGAGAAGGTGACGGTTCACCAGATGCGCGCCGGGGGAGGCTTTGGCCGCAGGCTGGCAAATGACTATATGTGCGAAGCCGCAGCCATCGCCATGAAGGTCAACGCCCCGGTCAAGTTGCAATGGAAGCGCGAAGACGATTTCGCGCACGACTTCTTCCGCGCTGGCGGCTATCACTTTTTGAAGGGCGCAGTCGACAAGACAGGCAAGCTCTCCGCCATCCAGAACCATCTGGTTTCTTTCTCGGCCGACGGAAGCCGTCCCGTCTCCGGTGGCGCGCGCAGCAACAACAGCTTCCCCACCGACATGGCGCCAAACGTGCGCTACGCCGTCAGCCTGATGCCGCTGCAGATTCCCTGTGGCCCGTGGCGCGCCCCCACTGACAATGTGCAGATGTTCGTGGCAGGAAGCTTCCTGCATGAACTCTCTGTAGCTGCGGGACGCGACCATGTGGAGTTTCTGCTGGAGTGGTTCGCCCGTCCGCTGGCCAAGTCCGAAGGTCCGCCGCCCGATCCCAGCCGCAGCTACAATGCCAGCCGGGCCGCCGGCGTACTCAAAATGGCTGCCGAAAAGTCGGGCTGGGGCAAGAAGCTTCCTTCAGGCAGAGGACTGGGGATCGCCTTCAGTTGCGCCTATGGCGGCCATGTCGCCGAAACGGTCGAGCTGAGCGTCGATGCGCAGAAACACGTCACCGTCCACAAGATCATCGTAGTCGCTGACATCGGCCCCGTCATCAACATGAGCGGTGCCGAGAACCAGGCCCAGGGAGGCGCCATCGATGCCTTGTCCACTGCCATGGGGCTGGAGATCGAAGCTGAGCAGGGCCGTATCAAGCAGACGAACTTCACTGGCTATCCAATTCTAAGGATGCCCAGCGCCCCACCGGTCGACGTCCATTTCATCCAGTCGGACTTCCGCCCCGCAGGTCTGGGTGAACCTTGTGTTCCGCCTCTGGCTGCCGCGCTGGGCAACGCAATTTTCGCGGCGACCGGCGAGCGGGTACGAACCATGCCATTCAAGCGGGCGGGGTACACGATTTAGCAGTTACGCCGTCCCCGCGGCCTGAATAAAAGTCCAAAGGAGCTTTGACTGGCACCGAAGCAGGTAACCATCCAATGAGCCAGGAAGCAGGATGGCTGCAAGTATCTTGTCCTCGAGTGGGAGTTTCACCTTGCGCTTTTGGCTGCGCGGCGATTTTTCGCCAGTGCGATCAAGCCCACCCTTAGAGGCCGCGCACCTGCGGCCTCTTGCGACGCTATTGCACCTCTATCGCGGAGACAATCGCGTCGCCTTTGCTCGGTCTAAACTGAATAATCACCATGCCATCCGTGGCCTTCACCTCGAAATCCCTTTGATAGGCTGTGAGGGAGCCTCCGGCGGCGGCGGCCACATCCAGATTGGTGATAACCTTCTGCCCGTTCGCGAAGACGTCGAAGATGCGGTCGCCGCGATGCAGAGACGGCTCGACAAACGTGAGGATGACGTGGTGCGATCCGTTAGCGACAGAAATACGATAGGTGAACGATCCGGACCGGTAGGTGGCCGCTATCTCCTGATTGTTGGTGCCGGCGATTTTCGGCGGAACCGGAACTCTTCCCCAAGCCGCCGGGCCGGAGATCGCACCGGCCGTTCCCCCTTCAAAGAACGTATCTGATCCAAACTGTTTTCCTTCGCTTTCCCCTGCGACCAGAGCACCGCAATCGATGTTCACGGTCTTCGCAGCAGCGTCGGATAGATGCCACTGCGTTTTATCCTCCACATCTCCGTTGGGAAAAGAACCACTCGCGACGATGTTGTTCGTGCCGGGGCTGAGAACGACATCCTTCCAGACACAGATGCGTTCCGGGCAGTTTACAAGCACCCCAACGAGCCTACGATTGATTCGCAGCGATGTCATTCGCGCGTTGCTGTACACCCGCACATCTGTTACGCGGTAGGCCCGTTCGGTATAAAGGCTGGAGTTGATGTGGACAGTAGGCGTGGCCGTCCAGTTGGCCTTGTAAAAGAAGTACGCGTCTTTCCGGTACTTATGGTCGAAGGTGACGATGCCCTTGGTATTGATGTCCTGGGCATTCCCCTCGTTGCGCCTTGTGCTACCGAAGTCGAAGGAGTTCCATAGGAACGTACCCCACAGATACGGTTTACTGCTCAGAGTGGACCAGTTCTGCTCGTGAATGTAGGACTGGTATTCTTCCGCCTGGGGCCGATTGCGAGACTCCGGGCCACCGAGCGCATTGTCAGAGTGCAGCGAGATAGCGCCCCCGGCGCCGTACTCCGTTACAGCCATGGGCTGTGCCGGGCGAGTGCGATGCAGGGCGTCAAGATGAGGGCCCAAATCGGAGGGCATGCCATAATACCAGCCGAAGTAGCGGTTTGCGCCGGAGAGGTCGGTGACCGAGGCTGTGATGGGCACGACGGTATCGGGTGCGTAGCGTATCCCCTCACAGCAGGTTGCCAGCGTTGTGGGCCTGCTCGGGTCCAGCTCATGCGCCAACTGGTTCAACTCTTTGAGTAGTGGCAGGGGATCCGGAATGGCACCTGTCTTGTTCCCCACGAAGGCCGGTATGCTGTTCCCAAAATCGATCTCATTGCCGATGGACCAGGTGATCACCGAGGGATGATTGAAGTTCTGCGCGATGAGCTCGCGCAGTTGCTGCCGGGCGTTCTCACGAAGCCCTTCGGTCGGCTGCAGGCTCTCGCCCAAGGTCCACTGGCTTACCAGGGGAATCTCGTCCCAGAGCACAAGTCCGTCCCGGTCCGCGAGATCGTGAATCGGCTCGCCATGCTGGTAGTGAGTGAGGCGTATACCGGTGACTCCCATCTCACGCATCATTGCCTCATCTGCGGCAACGTCCGCAGGCTCCGAGGCCCAGCCTTTGCCTTCGCGATCCTGGTGATAGCCCACGCCATGCACCGTCACGTATTTTCCGTTCAGGAACAGCCCCTCGTTTGGATCGAATCGGACCTGCCGGATGCCAAAGGGGGAAGAGATACGGTCCACAAGCTGGCCGGACTTGTCTGAGAGTTCCACGACCAGCCTGTACAGATACGGATCCTCCACCCCTTGCCAAAGATGCGGATGCGGCACAGCCAAGCTTGCGATGCTCTCTGCCACACTCGCCGGTTCCACAGCGACGGTCTGCTCTTGTTGTGCCGCGACGTTGCCCATGAAGTCAATCAGAAGGGTTCGGAGCATCACAGTGCCGCGCTGCTCACTGTCGTTGCGCACCCGGGCGCGGACGTCTACTTGTGCCCTTCCAGACGCCAGAGACGTCGTCTTCGCATACACTCCGGAGGAGCCGTAGTCCATGAGATCGAGGTGCATCTTCCGGGTGAAGACCAGGCTTACCGGGCGGTACAGGCCACCGTACACGAAGAAGTCTCCCGTAAGCGGTAGTACGTCGGCGGTCGAGCTTCCCGGTGCGGGCTTTGTGTTGTCAACCTTCACCGTAAGCCTGTTCTCCTGGCCCGGTTTCAGCGCGACGGTGCTGTCCAAGCGAAAGCGCGAGAAGCCCCCCTTGTGTGTGCCAAGAAGGGTGCCGTTCAGCCACACGGTCGCGATGCGGCTTGCTGCGTCGAATTGCAGAAAGCTTTCCATGCCAGCCACATTCGCTGGAGGCGTAAAGGCGAGCTTGTACCATCCGACGCCCTGCGTGGTGACGACGTTCTGCGCGGTGTTAATGTGCGATGGAGGTGCGTCCTTGTAGTAGCCGACGCGGTTCCAGGTGTGAGGCACGCTGACGGTTGTCCATGTCGCATCCGGTTCAGCCTGGAGCTCTGTTGTGGATTCTGGTCCGAGTTTGAAGCGCCATCCATCGCGAAGTGACACTTCGACGCGAGGGGCTGCGGCCGTGGAACTGGCGGGGTTGCTCGTCTGTGTCTTCTGTGACTGACTTTCTATGGTGAGCGCACAGAGCAAGAGCAGAAACACGTAAAGGGGGCGGGGCATCATTGAGCTCCTGCAAGGTCCATGGGGCTGGGTGATAAGGACAGCCCATTCTAGATATCCCACCAAGCGATGTCACGTAGATTGATCGCAGGGGGGCAAGCTCGGTCGAGCTCGCTGTGAACGTAGTTGTCGTTTCTATAAGACTGGCGATTCTCAGCCGCTGCCTCAAAATGGTTGTGGATTGACGACAACAGGCCTTAGCGCAAATCCACCGGCAGGGATGCGAAGAGGCATCCCTGCCGGTCGTTCACTGGTTCCTCAAGATTCTGCTGTGACACTCGTTGTCCCAGATCATCGTCCGATTGGTTTCAGGATTGGTTGCCGCCCGATTTAGTCCCGGTATGCTCGGATTTCCGGTTGCAGCAAATGCGGCCCACGAAGACGCCATCTTCTTCGCCAGCGCCTGCACCTCCGATGTATTCCCTGTCCCCTGCTCACAGCGCTTCTTGTTATCGAAGCAGAATTGAAGATCCGCCGTATGCCATGCGCCAGCCACGTCGTCGATCAGGAACGTGGTGGCCTCGCAACTGGTTAGCAGGAGAGCCAGTCGTTGAACACCGCGACGATCCCGGGTTCACCCGCACGAATGCCGGCGGCGATGAACTGAGTCGCGCGAAGCGATTTTCCTGTCCCTGAGGCGCCAGCGATGAGGAGGCTATCACCTTCCGGGATACCTCCGCCCATCATTTCGTCCAATGCCGGGATGCCCGAAGACAAGCGCTTTCTGTTTGTGCAATCAGTCGCTTCAAATGCGCCGCTCGCTTTAGCAGCACAATCCTCGCTATTCCGGCAGCGCGTATTGCCCATCAACGTGGAACTTGCCCGTAGCGACAGGCGCTCCCGTATCTGGTTGGCCGCCGCCAATGCTGATTGTGTACTCCCCTTGGGCGATGATCGGATTGCCATCCTCCGTCACCATCCCCAAGTCGCGGGGCTTCAGGTCAAAGTGCACTTTCTGACTGGCGCCGGCGGCAAGATGCACGCGCTCGAATCCGCGAAGTGCAATCCGTGGCGCTCCCTTGACTTCGGGGAATTTCAAATAGAGCTGAACGACCTCGTCGCCGGCCAGCTTGCCCGTATTCGTCACGGTCACATCCGCACCCACGGGCTGTCCGGCAGCAACGGCCTGTGTCGGGATATTGAGATCGTTGTAACTGAACTTCGTATAGCTCAGTCCGTACCCAAATGGATAAAGCGGCTTTCCGGTGAAGTAGCGATACGTACGATTCGCCATGCCGTAATCCTCGAAGTTCGGCAACTGATCGACGCCCTTGTAGAACGTGACCGGTAGCCTGCCCGCAGGATTGTTCTTTCCGCTCAGCGTCTCGGCAACGGCGGCTCCGCCCTCTTCGCCGGGGTACCAGGCCTCAACGATGGCGTCAGCGTGTTGGTTGATCCAGTTCACGGCCAGCGCGCTGCCGTTCATCAGAACAACTGCCAGCGGCTTGTCCGTGGCCGCCACCGCTTCCACCAGGTCTTCTTCCGGCTGGGGCAAGTCGATGCTGGTGCGGTCTCCGCCGAGGAAGCCAGGTTCGCTAACGGGCATCTCTTCGCCTTCGAGCTGACTGGTGATGCCCACAACCGCAATCACGACATCTGCGGACTTAGCTGCGGTGATTGCCTCGGGCGAGACACCGGCCTGCGCCTTGTTCCAAATCAGCTCCGCATGCGGTTTGCTGCTCTGTGTGCCGTAGGTCATGCTGATCGTCGCCTTGCGGCCCTTCTGCAAGTGAACGCGACCCATACCGGAGGACATCTCATCGCCCCCACCGAAGGCCGCTGCCACCTGCTTGTCATCTACGGTAAGCCGGCAGAACCCATGGCAGCGAACGCCGAGTTGATAGTCGCCCGATTCAGTGGGAGTGAGCGTCCCCGTCCATTGCACGCCGTATGCTTTCTTCCCGGCAACTTCCTTGGGCAGATTGCTCTCGCTCAGGTTCACGTTCGCTTCAGTGCGCGTGAGAATCGGCGTGGTCTTCGCCCCGGGAGACATGCGGCCTTCGCTGTATTCAGCTTTGAGGCCGGGCTTGCCATCGGGAGTGGCTAACAGCGTATCGGGCACGGGCTTTCCATCCGTGCGCAGAAACTGCGTGCCCGGAACGTAAGTGATCGTTGCATTGGGAAACTCAGCATGCAGGCCGTCGAGAACGGAGACGATGTGCGTGGGCTGCCCAGCGTAATTGCCAATCAGCGGCCGAGTCTGATCTGCCAGTGGACCAACGACAGCAATTTTTTTGATCTCAGGTTTGAGTGGAAGCATTCCATCGTTCTTGAGCAGCACCATGGACTCGTTCGCCAGCTTGCGTGCGTGATCGCGGTGTTCCTTGCTGTCGAGTTCCTTCTCATCGATTTTGGTATAGGGAACCATGTCTGCGGGATCGAACATGCCGAGTTTGATCCGCGCAGTGAAGAGGCGAATAAGCGCGGTGTCGAGC
>JAJXXG010000350.1 GCA_021781255.1 Acidobacteriota bacterium | reverse complement strand
GCGCGGTGGCGCTGAACTGGGCCAACGAACACGCGGCGGCGGTGATGGAAGCGTGGTATCCGGGCGTGGAAGGCGGCGAGGCCATTGCGCGGACGCTGGCGGGGCTGAACAATCCGGCGGGGCGGCTGCCGGTGACCTTCTACAAGTCTCTGGATGGGCTGGCGCCGTTTGTCGATTACTCGATGAAGAACCGGACCTATCGCTACTACACCGGCAAGGCGCTATGGGGCTTTGGCTACGGCCTGAGCTACACGAGCTTCAAATACGGACCCGTGCATCTGTCGTCTGCGACGCTGACGGCCGGAGAACCGCTGACTGCGACTGTGACGGTGACCAACACGGGCAAGGTGGGCGGCGACGAAGTGGTGGAAGCTTATGTGAAGACGCCGCAATCGGACGGACCAATTCACTCGCTGGTGGGCTTTGAGCGCGTATCGCTCGCGCCGGGCGCAAGCCGCGAGGTGACGCTCAAGATCGATCCGCGTTCCCTCTCGAGCGTGGATGACCAGGGCAACCGGTCAATTCTTGCGGGCAATTACGCGCTGACCGTAGGCGGCGCGCAACCGGAGGAGACGGAAGCCAAGTCGGAGGCGGCGTTCACCGTGACTGGCTCCGTGGCGCTGCCGAAGTGAACTTACGATTCGATGCGACAAAAAATGGCGGCAAAGTTAAGGCCTTTGCCGCCGCCCGTCCCTGGGTTGTCTTTTGAAGTGATTCAATGCTGCGATGCTGCAAAACCGGTGAGCCCTGTCAGGACCTTACTGCAAAAGCTTGGTTACTTCCTGCTGCACACTGTTGGCCTGTGCCAGCGCGGCGATGCCTGTCTGACTCAAAATCTCGAACTTCGACATGTTGGAAGTCGCCGAAGCATAATCGGTGGCCTGGATGGCATTTTGCGCGGAGACCACATTCTCCTGTTGCGTGCTCATCACCTGGCTGACCGAGTTGAGGGTGTTGATCTGCGCGCCCAGGTAGCCATCCTGTGCGGCAATGTAGGTGATCGCCCCGTTGATTACGGACAAGGCGCTTTGTGCGTCGGTCTGGCTGGTCAGGTCGGTGGCCTTCAGGTTGGCGGACTTGTCCCCGCCGGCGGCAAACTGGTAGCCGATGGTCGTGGTGGCCGCGGTGTTGGCAAACAGCGTCGGGGTGACGACGGTCGTTGAGTCGGCCAAACCTCCCAGCGCAATCGTGACATTCGGGTTTGTGTTGGTCAGCTGGATGCCGGTATCGCCCGCATTCACGGTGGAATCGCCAACCGTGCCCGCGGTGGTGAAGGTTGCCGTCACGCCGGGAATATTCTGCGCATTGATCTGGGCGATGAGGGTGCTCACGGTTGTCGCAGTTGTCGTAATGGGTGTGGATGCACCGGTTGCGCTTGTGAGAGTGAAGGTAAGAGCGCCGGTCACGGTGTCGGTCGTCTTTGCCGCCGTTGTCAACGCACCGCCAGTATCTTTCGACAGGTCGACAAACTGACCGTTGCTGTTCTGCTGCACCGTGCCGCCGTCGTCGCCGAGGGAAGACGAACTGAGTGTTGCGAAGTAGAGGCTGTCGACCGACGCGCCGGTCGGCGAGGAGTCGCCCGTATAGATATCGACGCCCGCGAGCGCTCCGGTAAAGACCTGATTCTGGTTGTAGGTGGTCGTGGACCCGATGTTGTTGATCTCGGAAAGAATCGACTGGTACTCCTGGTTCGCGGCAGACTCCTGCGAACTGTTGAGGGTGCCGTTCGAGGCTTCAGTCGCCAGCGTCACGGCCCGGTTGAGCAGGTTGGAGACTTGCGACAGAGCTCCATCGGCAACCTTGAGCAAGCCCACGCCCTCACTGGCGTTGGTGGTGGATTGTGTGAGCGCGGCCGAGTTCGCGGCTAGGCCGTTGACCAGTGAGAGTCCGGCCGCGTCATCGGCGCCGGAGTTGATGCGCGAACCGGAGGACAACTGCTGCAGAACCGTCTGCAGGCTGCTGCTTGTGTTGTTCAGATAGTTCTCAGCATAGATCGCTGGAAGATTGTTCAAAACACCGAGCGCCATGGGATATCTCCTTTTCCGATGCCTGGTGTACGCCCCAGCCCGCGGCTGTTTCCTTTGCCTTGCCAGGTCCACCTCATTTTCGTGGTGGGCGCCATTGCATCTGCACTCTTCATCGGAACGGGCGCGGAGAACTTTAGTCATTTTTTGGGCAGGCTCATTTGACCCGCTTTGTCGCGCTTCACGCCAACATGTCCTGATAGGGTGCAATCGCTGCCTCTGTTCTGGACAGGCGCTGCGCGGGAAGTAGGCAGACTGCTGCCTCGGAATGACACAGGCGACGCGGCGCGCAGCCCCCGATGGACCGCGAACAGACACGACCGCGGGGCCGGCTTCCGCACACAAAAATGGCGGCAGGGGAAGATTCCCACTGCCGCCACGGCTGCTTCGGCAGCCCGAGTAACTCTCTGTCAATTTCGTTGAGGACGCATTCCGTCTTAGTGATCTGCCGACCCTGCTCCAGGGCCCGGTGCAGCAGGCGGATCTGGCGGCGCGGCCGGGGGTGCGGGCGGATTCATCATTCGGCCGCCGCCCGGTCCCATGCCGCGGCGCTGCATGCGCTCGGCCCAGCTCTCGCGCACGGTCTTCCACTGGTCGGGGGTGAGCTTGGCACGGATGTCGAGCAGGAAGCGGGCATTGGCCCGTTCCAGCTCCGTGCGGGCAGCGGCGATCTTATCCACCTGAGCCAGGATTCCGGACTCGTTGGGCTGGTCCTCACCCATCATGGGCTGCAACTGCAGCTCGGACTTTTCCAGATTGGCGCGCAAATCAACGAGTCTTTCGCGATGTGCGAGCAGAATGGCATCCATTGCCTTGCGCTGGTCATCGGTAAGCTTGAGCTTTTCGATCATGGCAGGGTTGTTCCACCAGCGGCCATGGATGCCGCCCATGCCGAGTGCCCGCTCCATGGGCGGCGTATGCGGGCCAAAGCCCGGTCCCATGCCTCCCCCCGAGCCCATACCCATGCCGGGGCACTGCGCGCCTGCGACGCCGGTCGCCAGCAGCGCGGATACTGCGATTGCTCTATAGATTGCTTTCATTGCCTTGCTTGCCTTCATTGCCTTGTCCTCTCGATCTTCCTTTGCGAGTTCTGCGGTTGCGTTACTGTGTGCTGTCGTCGGACATGAGGGCGGCCAGCGGCTCCATCGCATCCGGCACTTCACGGGAGACATCGCTGTTAACCTTCGCCATCAGGTCCTCTTCCGCGCGGGCGTGCTGGGCGGCCAGCTCACGCTGCTGCTCGGCTGCGCGGGCGGCGGCCACAATGCGCGCCTGCTCGGCACGCTCATGCCGCTCATAGACGGCAGCCGATCCGGCACCGGCGACGAGCACGCAGGCCATGGCCCAGCCGGCGGCCAGGCGCCAGGTGCGGCGCACGACAGCCGGGTGCATGGCGCGCCGCCGGTGATAGGCAGCCTCGCTCCATGCGTGGACACTGGCCTTGAAGTCCGCAAGCGCCTCCGTGAGTTCGGGTTCCATGGCGGCGTCGACTTGCTGCGCGTCGTTGCGTTGCGCCCATCTGTTCATCCAGCTCATTGCATTCCTCCCACCCTGGCGCGCACCCTGGCCAGCGCGCGCGACAGATGCGCTTTTACGGTGCCTTCAGTCAGGCCCGTGGAGCGCACAATCTCACTCAAATCCATCTCTTCCACATAACGCAGCAAAAACACTGTCCGCTGACGCTCGCTGAGGCCATCCACTGCTCGCCAGACCTGCGCCACCTTCTCCCTGGCAAGCAGGCGCTGCTCCTGCGAGCGCTCCCCGCTGGGCAGCCAATCGCCGGCTTCGTCCGGATCCACCGACTGGGTGTGTGCCTGACGCCAGAACTGCAGACGGCGGTTGCGCCAGTGGTCCTTCTGCAGGTTGATTGCGATGCGCATCAGCCAGGTCACAACGCTGGAGTCCCCGCGAAATTGCGCCCAGTTCCGATGCGCCTTCAGGAAACATTCCTGGGTGAGCGTCTCGGAAAGGTCCTCATCCCGCGTGGACGCGAGCAGGAACCGGAAGATCTGCGGACGAAGGCCTGCGACCACATCCGAGAACTGCTGAGCGGCAAGCTCGTCTGTCCTGGCCATCTGCATCGGTTCCAATGTAGCTCCGGTTGCCATCACTCCGGTAGACGCCGGCTCGGGAGGCAGGTTTACATCGGCTGATGGAAATCGGCGTACAAGTTCAGATACTGGACTGAACGGCGCTTTGCAGCGGCTGGCTGCGCGGTTGGCAATATACGCCGACGGCGGGAACGGCCTGCGTGCAAAGTGCAGAAAAATGGTCAATATTTTCTGAAGCTGGAACCGCGCTGATTGCTGACCGATTGCTTGAGGACAGTGCGTAAGGGTTGGACGGCGCCGATTCCATGGCGACACCTATTGCGCGCCCGCGCGGGGGGAGATGCCCTGGGAAAGCTGGTGGCTTTTGTACTTTGAAATGAGAGCGTTAGCGCGGGTTGCACCGACGGGGTGAACCAGATCAGTCTCGACCGCTTTGCGCCGGATGGAATTTCATCTTCTTTTGCCGGTTTCCGGAGCCGGCGAGCGGCGCGCTGGGACTGGCCGGTTCAGCCTGCCGGAGCGGGATCGGCGTGCCATTCCCGTCGCCGGGCGATAAAGATGGAAGTCGCCAAGGTCACTCCGAAGATGCCGCTGGTAAGGAAATAGCCGATCGTCACTCCCGTTGCGCCCCAGAGCCGGCCGGTAATGATGGTGCTTGAGCCGGTGAGGATGCCTACCAGAATGGATTGAATCAGGAAGGGCTCCTTTTTGTGGGCCCGCAAATAGACCGCCTCGGCGAACACGATGTGGTTGAGGATGCTGGTGGCGAGCAAGAGGGCGATGGCCCAGGGCGCGAGCACTCTGTGCGCAAGGGACTGCCAGCGATGCTCGATGAGCAGGATTGCTGTGAGCAGCGTGATGGCGCCGCTGGCCAGCAGAATCGTGGACTGGATCAGCGCGCGGAAGAAGACGCGATCTAGGCCGGCGAAGTCGCGATGCGCGATCATGACGCCGAAAGGCGCGGCCTTCGTGCTCATCCACGATAAGGCGACGGCGCTGAGCGCGGAGACAATGCTGAGGGACATCCCCATGCGGCCGGCCACGGCCGCGCCCTGATAGGCAAACAGGACGGGATTGAAGATCTGAAAGATGAAGTAACCGCAGAGCCAACTGACAGCGATGCGCCACTGGAACGGCAGGATCTCGCTACGCCAGCCGATGACATCCACTCCGGCCTTTTTTGCTAACAGTGGAAGCAGCAGGCGCCTCTTGGAGAACAGAAACACTCCTGCCACAATCGCCTGGCCCATGATGACCATGGCCGGAGCGAAGAGCCCATGATGGAGCATCAGAGCTGACCACGCCAGAAGGTTTCCCAGGATCGACTGCAGGAAGCGCATATGCGCGACATCGGCCACGAATCCGCAGCCTTCAAGAAAGGAACAGACAGGATCCATCTGAAATGTGAAAGTGGCGGCCAGTACCACGAAGACCCAGGGCAGCTTCCACGGTACATGCGAGGTGCCCTGCTGATGGGTGGAAAAAAAATAAAAGCCCGCCGGCAGCAGGCTCAAGGCCATGCAAAGCCCGGCCGCCGAGTACCATCGCACGGATTTCTGCAGGACAGAAGCAAGCCGGGAATGAGCGACCGGATCGCCCGTAAGCTGAAACGAGGGGAGAATCGTCAGCTTGGCCCGCTCATGCGCCGCAAGCTGGAGGATGACAAAGGAGAAGCCGAGCTCAAAGACAATCTGCAGCGCAACAAGACTGGCGAAGGTGTAGTAGTAGCCCTGCTCGGCAAGATTGAGGAATCGTGCGATCAGCAGGACCGTAACCACGCCGCCGGCCGTACTCCAGCCCCGCGCGAGGACCGTGAATCCGATGGCGCGATCCACACCGCTCACGTGCTTGAACCGAGTCCAAAGCGAGCGCGCGGGCGACGTCGAGCCGTCCGAGGGGAGTGGCGAGGATTCATGCACAGGAAGACTCATTCAGAGGCCCGGAACGCCTTTCCTCAACAGGTACTTTTCAAGAAGCAGCCAGGCTGTCGTGGAAATGGGCCGCAGGCCAATCCTCTCAAGCAGGCTGAGATTTGAGACGGTCTCATGTTGAATCGGTGGAGTGGGGTAGACGTCAGTCAGCAACCGATCAAAGCTCTTGTTGTGCACGGCCTTTCTGGGCGTAGTACCTTCGGTGAACGAAATCCGTCGGCTCGATCTTGTAAGGTAGGCCAGCAATACTGAGTAGACCGAATCTGCGTCGCGTCGCGGGAGAAAACAGACGTCGAACTGCTGCGCGGAGAGATTCTTGCGCACAAAACAGAAGTAACGAATCGGGAGGAAGATGGGGCGCAGCAGTTTCAGGCACTTCACGTCGACCCCGAGGACAGTTACATCGCCAGCCCCCTGCAGGACTCCGCATGTAGCGGAATTCAGGACGATCGCAATCTTCGCCTCGGGAAGCTGTTCCCGGATTGCCGCGACGAAGGGAAGAGCCATTAAGACATCACCTAGCTCATCCAGTTTCACGATTAACACTTGCCTGATGACCGATGGAGCTGGAGCACTCGGACGGTGAAAACAAACGCCGACGACAAAAGACTGCGTGACCGCCAATGCTCCGTAGGCAGCGTCGAAAAATCTCCGGCTGACGGCCGAGCAGAATCGCTTCAGGCCGACGAGTATGTAGTTTTCCCCATCGAAATTGGCGCCAAGAACCCTAAGCTGAAGTATGGCCGGGCATCGAATCACGGATTCAGGCTAATTGCCTTGCACGCTGATCTTACAGGAGCCGCGTGCGGCTCTGAATCCAATCGCATCCGGGGTCTGGTCTGACTTACTGGACTCGCGCATCGCGGTTGAACTCGCGAACGTTCTGCGCTTACAGGCTACCCGCAGGCATCGCAGTGACACCGCGCCGAACCTGCTTTGCCGGTTTCCCCAACAAAGCGGTCAAGGCACAACAAGGGACAGCGATCCTGACCGATACCATAGTATAAAGTATATGTGGCAGTGGTTCCCGCGCCGGCGGCAGGCTGCATAATCTCGCAAAAGGACACCGGAATGAAGAGAGCGCTCGTGAATGGGGCAGGCGGATTCATTGGAAGCCATCTCGTTCGTCGACTTCGCCAGGAGGGCTATTGGGTACGGGGGGTTGACCTCAAATATCCTGAATTTTCAGAGACCGCGGCTCACGAGTTCTTCGTTGGCGATTTGCGAGACTTTTCCGTCGTAGAGAAGGCTGTCGACGGCATAGACGATGTGTATCAACTGGCCGCGGACATGGGAGGCGCCGGATATATTTTCACGGGGGAGCACGATGCGTGCGTGATGCACAATTCAGCAACCATCAACCTCAACACTGTCGAAGCCGGGCACAAGGCCGCCGTGAAGCGATTCTTCTACTCCTCCTCGGCTTGCATCTACCCGGAGCGCAATCAGACGGATCCGGACAACCCGATTTGCAGTGAGGATTCCGCCTACCCCGCGGCGCCTGACAGTGAATACGGATGGGAGAAGCTCTTCAGCGAGCGCCTTTACTTTGCATACGCGAGAAACTACAAACTGGAAGTGCATGTGGCGCGGTTCCATAACATCTTTGGTCCTGAAGGAACCTGGCAGGGCGGGCGCGAAAAGGCTCCTGCAGCGGTATGCCGCAAGGTGGCGGAAGCGCCTGATGGAGGCGAAATCGAAATATGGGGAGATGGGCAGCAGACTCGTTCCTTCCTTTACATCGATGAGTGCCTCGAAGGAGTTCGGCGCCTGATGGAATCTCGGTTCAGCGGCCCGGTCAATATCGGGTCAGAAGAGATGGTCACCATTAACGGACTGGCTGAAATGGCCATGCGCATCGCCGGGAAGAAGCTGAATATCCGGCACATTCCTGGACCGCTTGGCGTCCGCGGACGCAACTCGGACAACCGCTTGATCAGCAAGGAGATTGGATGGGCGCCCTCACAACACCTGGAAGTTGGGCTGGCAAAGACCTATCAATGGGTTGCATCGCAGGTCCGTTCGGCGCGGGGCGCGCTCGCCTCTGCAAATTCCTGAGTGATCGCAGCAACTCCTGAATCATGCGGATACTCCTGCTTTTCTACCTACTTTCGACCCGACGTTGCTTCCACTGGCAGATC
>JAJXXG010001109.1 GCA_021781255.1 Acidobacteriota bacterium | reverse complement strand
TAGAAGGTCTGCCACCGCCAGTGCATCCATATCGCTGTAGACCTGGTTCTCTCCGCCCATTCCCCAGCAGAAGGCGTAGTTCCTGGTTCCCACGCCGGCATGAATCGACCAGCCCGGTGAAACCGCCACCTGCTTGTTCGCAACGATGATCTGCCGCGTCTCTTTGGCAGGCCCCATCAGATGAAAGACGCGCTCTCCATCGGCAAGGTCGAAATACAAATACACTTCAGACCTGCGCATGTGAGTATGCGGCGGCATCGTGTTCCAGACACTTCCCGGAGCAAGCTGCGTGAAGCCCATCACCAACTGACAACTTCGCGCTCCATCCAGATGGATCAGCCTCGTAATCTCCCGCGCATTGGCGCTTTCCGCCGCGCCAATCTTCGTCCTTTCCAACTCCGCGCTGCGAATCAACTGCGTAGGATACTCGGCATGCGCGGGATAGCTGAGGAGATAAAACTCTGCCGGCCGATTTGGATCGACGCTTGAGAAGTGCACATCTTCATTGCCTCGCCCGACATACAGGCCGTCGAGCCGATTCAGCGCAAACTCCTGCGCGCCGACACTCACTTTGCCGGCTCCGCCGATGTTAAGAATCCCCAGCTCTCGCCGCTCGGTAAAGAACTTGGCCTTCAGCGCGTCGTAGGTCGGCAGTTGAATCGGAGCCGTCGTCGGAACAGCCGAGCCAACAATCGTGCGGTCCAAATCGATATATATGAAGGAAAGCTCGTCTGGACGGAAAAGATCGCTGATAAGGAACGTGTCCCGCAATGCTTCGGTGGTCATGGTCTTGAAGCGGATTGAGTCCGCCAGTTGCAGCATTCTCATTTTTAACTTCCTTTCAAATGCGACCGGGAGCGTGGCAGATGGTCATCTCGTCATCCGCAATGGGTGCAACGGCGCGCTCATGTCAATCGCCCATCGCAGCAACTTCAGATTCTGCCAGCAGAAACGCTCCTGTTCCGAACACATAGCTGGACCCAGCCGTATACGCACCGGGAGCCGCTCCCACCGGCTGAATGCAGCCCAGCCGCCCATCCTGATAGATGTGCGCAACAAGTCCCTTCCAGCCGCGCGCAACAACGGGCCGGTACCGTGCGCGATTAAGCAGGCCATGATTCATTCCCCACGCCATGGCATACACGAAAAATGCCGACCCCGAGACTTCCGGATAAGGATAATCCGCCGCATCAAGCAAGCCCGGACGCCACAGTCCATCGCTTCCCTGCAAGGTGCGAATCTTCTCTGCCATCTCCCGGAACTTCTCAACATAGAAAGGGCGGCGCGGATCATTCTCCGGTAGAAAGTTAAGGACGCGAACCAGCCCGCCCATGACCCAGCCATTCCCGCGCGACCAGAAAATCCTGTTGCCATTCTTTTCGCGCTTGTCGAAGTAGCTGCTGTCTCGATAAAACAGATGCTCTTCCGGGTCCCAGAGCAACCCTGATGTGATGCGCCATTCCTTATCCATGTAGTCAAGATACTTATTCTCGTGTGTCACCTCTGCCAGTTGAGCCCAGACAGGCGGAGCCATAAACAGCGCGTCACACCACCACCAGACTGGCCTTTGCGGGTCGTCCGGCAACTGCATCGCTTCATCGAACTGCTGGCGAAGCGGCGCAATCGATGCAGGATCATGGCTGCTGCCATAAAGCCAGAGGTACGACTGCCCGATGGCCTGGTCGTCCGCATGTGTCTTGCGAGGGCCAAGCGTCCATTTGTAGTGCACAGCAACTCCAATCACAAATTCGCGATAGCGATTGTCGTGCAGCGTATCGGAAGCTGCAAGCATGCCCACGTAAAGAGTCGCGAAGGTCCAGTCCTGACTGTACGAATGATGAACACGCGCCAATTGCCAGTCCGCCACTCTGCGCATTGCTGCCTTGACATCTGCCTGCCGCACCTTGCCCGAAAGGTCTGAAGCAAGAGGGCCTGGATCATCAGGCGCATCTCCTATCACGGCTTGGCTCTCTTGCGCTTTAGCTTGCGCCTGAGCCAGACAGCAAGAGCCCGCCCAACAAATGCAAAACAGGCACGCCACAGCATTGCAAACAACAAGGCCGGCATCTGCCCGCGCAAGCGATGCGAAAGACAGGCTGCTCTTGATTGTCTTTGTCAATCAGGTCACCTCGATCCATCTGCACAAGAGTTCGGTTGCAAGACGGGCTTTTTCAAGCTTAATCTGATTCCCTGCAGCCGTTGCTCAAAAGTGCAATTCTTGCCGAGCCGGACATGAACGGCCACAATAACATTCCGCCTGCATGTCCATTCGAATTCGGCATGGATGGCAACTCTGCGGCATGCGAGCTGCGCGACGATTCTGCCTTCAAGCGCCGATTCGTGGTCTAGAATTGCGCCGGGGCTTGCAACACTCGAATGCCTGCAGGCGCCTCTTGCATCCGTTGGCATGAGAAAAGCTAGCGCAAGTCGTCGGGGAAATCCGACCCTACTTTTGCTTCTCCAAATCCGCCGTCACATAGCGAATCAAAGATTCCAGTAGCGCCGCGCGGGGGAAAGTGCTCTTGTCCATTCCCGACCGGATCGTTGCATCCGTTGACTTGTCGAAGGGCAATGCGACCGCAAAGTGATCTGCGAGCGCCGCGCCCAGATACTTCGCGCCCGGCACGATGGCGTCATCCCTCAGCAGTTGGCCATCCTCATCCGTTCCATAAACTTGAAGCGCGCGCCATGATTGCAGTAGCGCCTTCGATACTGTGCCCTGGTCCGCCTTCGCAATTAGTGAATACGTTGGCACAGCAGGATTGGGATGGGCCGCAAGAAATGCCTGGCGGGTCTCGCGCTTCAGGCTTTTGAAGCCCGTGGATAGATCGCCCTGGCAGCTCTTGATTGGATTGAGCCGCATGTACTTGTCTGCAACCGCGGGCAGCATGTCTGCCACCGGCGATCCGCCCGAGGCGCCGGCAACCGTGATGAATGCCGCCACCTGCCCGGCAACGCTCGCCTCATTTGCCAGAGCAACCTGAATATCGGGCGCGCCTTTGCTGTAGCCGATAAGAATGTACTTCTTCCCGTCGCTTGACTTGTGATCGCGCAAATACTTTGCAATGACTTTTGCATTGGACTCACTTGAGTCGTTGGGGACCGTCAGCAAAGCAACATCCAACCCGTACTGTTTCTTCAGCGCCTCCTGCCCTTCCTGAAAAGCTGGCGTATCGGGCACGCATGAACTCATGATGCCCGGCACGATGAGCACCCGATACTGAGTGGAGAGCGGCCCCAGGTTCACGTCGTCCTTCCCTGCCGGATCGATATAGCGCGCGCATGGCCCCCAATCGCCTCCGCCGGGATTCTTCTGCTTCAGAACCGAGCAAAATAGATCGCCAAACGCAATCGAAGAATCATTCGTTGCGCCTGCCAGATAGACCAGCAAAGTGCGCCCGTCGGAATGGAATTCCCCTCCTGTTGCGGTACGCGCCTGCAACACCGGGTCCGTTGGAGTGATGTATGCCGTCTTGATCACCATGCCCGTCTGAACAAGGCTGTCGCGAATGAAGTCCCGCTCCTCATCCGTGTTGGGGTCGATTTTGTGCGTGATGCCGTTGTTGCGCTGGTCGCGCTCAAATCCAATATCGTGCGTGCCCGCTCCCGCCCACACGGTCTGCCCATCCAGGTCAAACGGCGCTTTCCACAGCCGAAAATGATTGCGCGATGCAACCACCCGCACCGGATCGGCCTGCGCGTACCCAAAATCCTGCACCCGCCCAAACAGGCGCAGTTCGCTCATCGGCATGGTCACGTAAGCTTCCTTCGATAGCGAGGCCAATATGCCGCGCAGAATCGCATCCTTGTCGGTGCGATCCACCACCACCCACCCCGCCGCCTTGAGCGCAGCCTGCACCTGATCCTGCGATCCGATCAGGATGAAATTCACCCGGTCGCCCGGCGCGCCTGCCGGATCGCTGACCCGCCTGGGAATCGAGTCGATCATGCTTTGCGGAAACGCCGGCACACTCACCTCTGCCTTGGCCATCGACGGCGTCACCTTCCGGGACGCCGGAGCCGCGGCGCGCTTGATGGTCACGTGGTATGAGCCCGTGGCGCGGTCCATCGATGACTGATTGATGGTGACGAAAAGCCGCCCGGCAATGCGCGCAGGGCTTTGATACATTGCACCCGCGAGGAATGGCTGGTCAGCATCGCTCGAACCGATTCGCCCAATCAATGCGCCGCGCCCCGCCTGATTGAACTGCAGGATGCGCAACAAGTCCGCAAAGCCGCGTGGCAGGCCTTCCGGTCCGTTGGACTGGCGCGCGTCGGAATATTGCAACTCTCCGGTCGCGCTGATCTGCACCGTATCTCCAGCTTTGAAATCCAAACCTGTATCCACCCATCCACCTCCCGGCTGCATATCCAGCGAACGGGTTTGCGCCCAAACAGGCGTCACGAGCATCAGGCAGAGGAGGACCTTCCGGATCATCGTGTTTTCCTCCCTATCGCATCGTCAATATATTGCTCCACCCGGCTCCAGACGGCTGGGTCCTGTTCCATCTTCACGTGGCTTCCGCCGAACCTGCGTCTGAACCATGAAGCATTGGAGGTGTCCACCCAATGATGCCGGTACGAAACACGGACGTTGCACAAAATACGTGTCCTTGCGGGATCAGCGGCGCGAATCTCTCTTTCTCCCCGAACCGTCAGCGGGTCCTGCTGGTAGAAATTCGCAGCCTCCAGCACGTTGGCTGGAATCACCTGATCGTGAAGACCCACACTGTCCACCTGCACAGTCAACAGCACGGGCACTCCAAGCTGATTCAGATCGCGCGCCGTGGTCACTGCTGCGGCGCCGCCCCAACTCTGCCCAAACAAGATGACCCGCGCATGGGCGCGCTCCTCAAGATCAAGATGCCCGTTTCGATTTGTGTCCAGTGCTCTGCGAATCAGTTGGAGAGCGAGCTTGCGGTTCCGGTTTGATATGGATTCGGCATAAACGCCGGGTGCTTCGCGCAGCTTGAGCGTAAGCTGGCGGACAGTCTTGTGCGCATCGTTCCAGCGATCAACTCCACCAAGAAATCCGATCACGAGTGTCGAACCAGCCGGAAGAGGCGTGGGCGTCTCCAGGTCAGAGCGCTTCTGTGCCCTCAGCACCGGACAGCACACAACCGCAACCACCACCGCCCATTGCAACGTCTTGGACCGGCTACTCATTTCTTCATGCGACGCCTCACGTGCGCAGAAGTCACTGGCGAAAGATACAGATCGCTCGACCTGCCGTTCCTGCGCCGCTCACCTTGGCCACCCACAGTTCGCAGGCGTTCAGCAGAGCCCCCAAAGCAACGCGCCAGGTGGACCCGCCAGAAATAGTACACCAAAAGTGAGTCTATCCTGCACCACAACCGGAGAGGGTACAATTCCAGCGAATCCGTTCCAGGATGGAAGTTACCTTCAGGGGAAAGACAAGGTGAAATTGAAATTGAACCGCAAAACTCTGCTCTTTGCCGTGGCGGCTGTTCTTCTCTTGTCTGGCGGCTTTGCAACCGGCTTTATCTCGTCCTTGCACCTGCGGAGCTCTCCTTCTAACGAGGCCCGCAAGCTATATTTGCAGGACGCGGGGGACGCGCCGCCCGCGGTGCGTGCGGGAGTGCTGACTGCATTGAGGGCCTTCCAGGATGGATATATCAAGCGCGATCCGAAAGGCCTGGACTCGTTCATGAGCCGTCTCTTTGCAAAGAACGACGATCTCCTGATTCTGGGGACCGATGTCGGCGAGTGGGTGCGCGGCTATCCTGCGGCCGCTGAGTTCATCCGCACAGACTGGCAGCGTTGGGGAGATCTCCGGTTGGCAGCGGACGATCCCATCATTTGCTCATCTGGGGATGTCGCCTGGATGACAAGTTACGGAGACGTGCACTTCAATGGAGGGCAACGCCCAGTGCGCTTTTCGGCGATACTCACGCGCCAGGGAAACGATTGGCTCTTCCAGGAAGTGCATTTTCAATGGGATGACCGCGGCCCTGGCGCCGCAGATCTCCTCCGCCCGAAGACGTATCTCCAACTCGCTCGGCTGGTGTTTCGACGCATCACAAATCCTTTGGGCTAAGCCGAATCTGCCAACCCGCAACCCCAATATCCGGCTGACGAAGCCTGCTCGTCATCCGCCGGCATCATGGCTCTCTGCCCCGGCCCCTCGGGTCCAGAAAAAACGCAGCCAATCGTTTCAATCGATACTCCCGAATTTCAATCTGGCTCGTCCAAGGGATACTGGCAGTCTTGATCATCTCCTGCGACCCTCGGCTCGCGCTCTGTTTAGCGAGTCTTCGGGCCGGGCATTTTGGCCGAGCATGCATTGTGCTGCTCAGCGGGCAGCCGGGTTGACTGTGATATATATCACTGCCAACTCCTGGACTTAAGGTGCAGGTTGGTATGTGCGAAGCACCCCACGGAGGAAGGCGATGGAGAAGTCTCAGCTTTGGATCAGCAGGCAAGTGCGCTGAACCATGGCACTTTCAGATTGAGGGATGCCTCACGCTCTTCGATCGAAGGGGGCGGTTGTGAAGGTTATTGGGATAAGCGGGCTCGAAAACTCTGTGCCTTTCAAGCAGGCCAGGTGGCCGGGACTTGACGAGCGCGAATATCGGATCGCGCAGGGAATGGATGCCGCGGCAGCCTTGGTGGTTGACGGGAAACTAATCGCTGCTGCGGAACAGGAGCGATTCACAAGAAAGAAGCACACTGGCGAGTTCCCCATCGACGCAATTCGATTCTGCCTGGCTGACGCAGGCATCTCGCTTTTTGAAATCGATGAAATTGCCCATGGATTCGACTACGCTCCCTGCCGCGCGCTCTTTCAAAACGATGAGGTCTCAACCGAGCTTTACCAGAAGGTATTTTCCCGGGAGGCCCTGCTGGCTCAGGTGCGAAGGGACTTGCCGGGGTTTCCCCTGGATAAGGTATTCAGCGTCAATCATCATCTGGCGCATGCCGCCAGTGCTGCCTACACTTCCGGCTGGGACGAATGCCTGGTCGTCGTAAATGACGCAATGGGTGAAACTGAAAGCCTCAGCGTCTACGACTTTCACGACGGCGAGTTGGAAAGGCTCCACACTGTCAGTGCAAATGACTCCATCGGCATTTTCTATTCGCTGATTACACTGCATCTTGGCTTCGACTTCAATTCAGATGAGTACAAGATCATGGGCCTGGCGCCCTATGGCGACCGAAAACGCTTCCGGAAGTTTTTTGAGGAGGCCGTGGAGCTTCGCGACGACGGCTCCATCCGCATTCCAATCCTCAAACTGAACCGCACGCGCGAGGAGCGCGAAAACTACCTCGCAACGCGCGCCTGGCTCGACCAGCATCTGATCCCGCGCAGACCCCGCAATCACTCCGTTAATTCCATTCACGAAGACGTGGCTGCCGGGCTTCAGGAGTGCCTCGAGCGAGCAGTCATGCACGTGTGCGAACACTTCGGCCAGAAGACGGGGCTGCGCCGAATCGCCCTGGCCGGTGGGGTCGCTCTAAACTGCACCGCAAACGGCAAGCTCTACCGCTCCGGCCTGTTCGACGAAGTCTATGTGCAACCAGTGGCCGGCGATGACGGCGCCGCTCTTGGAGCCGCTCTTTATCGCACTTCGCTTGCACAGAAGATTCCGAATCACCGGTTTCCCGCGCCGCTCTTTGGCCCCCGATATAACAGAAGTGACATTGAGGCCGCGCTTCATCGCTTTCGCAGCAAAATTCAGTGGCAGCGCCACGATTCGCTTCAGGCAACGTGCGCGGCGGCAGCCCGCCTCATCGCAGATGGACGCGTGATCGCATGGTACCGGGGGCGGATGGAATACGGCCCGCGCGCACTCGGCAATCGAAGCATCCTCGCCGACCCTCGGCGACCGGAAATGCGCGACCGCATCAATGCCATGGTCAAGAAGCGCGAGTCCTTCCGTCCCTTTGCGCCCGCCTGCTCGGTCGAGGAAGCGCATCGGTGGTTCGAGGTGGAACCGGGCACCGAGCTTCCCTATATGATCAGCGTCGTCGATGTACGTCCGGACGTTCGCGCCCTCCTTCCGGCAATCACGCATGTCAACGGCTCCGCCCGCCTGCAGACAGTCTCAGTCAACGACAACCCGGATTTTCACGCTCTTCTTTTGGCTGTTGGGGAAACCACAGGCCGTCAAATGGTGCTGAACACCA
>JAJXXG010000298.1 GCA_021781255.1 Acidobacteriota bacterium | reverse complement strand
TCCTTGATGCCAAGGATGGGGTTCATCAGTGTCGGGAAATTGCCGAAATTGACACTGCCGACGGCGCCGTAGAACTCATAGAGCGAGTAGGGCTGTCCGCTTTGCAGCGTACCCATGCCGGTGAACTGCCAGTCGTTCGTGACGTAGGAGGCAAAGGAGTGCTTCTTTGTAAACCTGGGCAGATTCACCAGAAAGTTGCCGTTGAAGACATGCGTGCGGTCGAAATCGGCAGACGCATAGGAATCACGCAGATTCTTCGGGTTGTCACCGGTGAAGAATAGGCCGATGTCGCTTTGCTCGTCCAGCGCGTGGCTCCAGGTATAGCTGCCTCCCACCTGGAAGTTGTGAGAAAGTCGCTTTTCCACGTGCGTCTGCAGCGCATCGTATGCCGAGACGCCTACCGACTTGAAGTCAGCCGCATTCGGGCTGTAACCGACATACGGTGCTCGAAAATCGGTGTTGCCGCCGTCCGCAGTGTTCCACGGTTCTGAAGCAATCGGGTCGTAGTCGTAACCATCGCTCATTGAATTCTGGTTCAGAACTTCGAAACCGTAGGTAGAGGTTTCACCCCATATCGGATTGCTCGGAGTGGCGATACCCGGCTCGTTCAGGGGCAGCGGCATCACCGCATGGCGGCCGCGATTACCGGCGTATCCGACGGTGATCGCCACGCTGCTGGTCGGCTGCCACTGCACATTGAGCGTGTAGTTAATGGTGTAGGGCAACACATTGTTTTTGTCGTAGGCGCCAAAGTTCAGCGTTGGCGTGCAAAGCAGATATCCCTCTTGATTCTGAACACCGCCGCAGTTCTTGCCGAACTGAGCATAGTAGCTTGATGGATCAGGTGAGCCGGTCATGATGTTCAGCTGGTTCTGCAGCGCCTGCTTCACGGTTGCGGGATTCGAGTTGGGTGGAACATAGCTGGAAACCGACAGACCGGTGCCGATCGGGTTCGCGAGGGTCGCTCCGTTCCCGTTGGCATAGCTGACCAGCGGCGCAGACTCCGTGACGCCAAAGGGACCTCCGATGGAACCACCCGCTGGCTGCGAGAGATAGCTCACCAGCTCGCCGCGATCATAGTAGAGGCCGCCGCCGCCGTTGATGACCAGGTTGCCGTGGAACGACTTCGGCGAGTATGCGAAGCCCACGCGGGGCGAGATACCCCACTGTCGGCCATTCAGCGTGGAATTACTGACGCCGGGCGTCGGATTGTACTTGTTGTTGCCGGCCACGATGAAGCCGGAGTTATTCACCGTGAAGCCCGTTGTTGAAGTACCCGTCACGCTGTAGAGCGTGGGATCAAAGTTGAACATGTTGCCGTACTTTTCCGTGAGACCGCCATGGTAGTCGTAGCGAACGCCAGCAGTAAGGCTCAGGTTAGCCAGCGCCTGCCACTTGTCCTGCACATAGCCCGAGAGCTCATTGGAGCGGTAGTAGCGATCGGCATTGTTGCGGTGGCTCAGTGGATCGACACTCTCAATCACATTCGACGAGTGCACGGTGCCCTGTAAGAAATTGTCGAAGCTGCTCGCATTGACTTCTGCAAACCCGGTCCGATTATTTGTGATATTCAATTGCGTGTAGCTGTACCCGCCGCCGGCTACGATGGTGTGCTTGCCCGCCGTGAAGATTACGTTTGTCGATGGATTCAACCTGTTCTGGTAGTAGCCCATGTCGACAAAGGCGCTATAAGGGCCGACCGTCAGGCTGGGGGAATACTGGCTGTTGTTGGCAAACGCGCTGATCGAGAGACCTGGCAAGCCGGGGTTCAAGCCGGTCTGCCCCGCCCCAACGCCGAAGTTGCCGCCGGAAACGGTCTGCGTAAAGTAGCTGTAGGAGCCCATGCGCACGAAACCCAGCCGCTGCTCCCAGTTCAGACGTTGGCCAATGGCGATCGTGTTGTCGATGGCTGCGACTTGTGAGCCGTTGTTCTGCGTCACCGGGAATCCGCCCGTCTGGGAATAGCCGTAGGGCTTGTTGACCGGGGCGTTCTGGAAGAAGTACTTGACCGACAACCGGTCGTTCTTGCTCACGTCGTAATCAAGATCCACTGTGGCCTGATCGGAGGTCAGCACCGAGGTGCCAACCAGAATGACATTCGGCTCGCCATATTGATAGGGCGCATTCGACTGAGCGGATGGAATCATGTACTGACCGTTCGGCAGCTTGGCGTTCAACAGGCCCGCGGCAATCGGATCGACTGTGGTTGCCGAGCCTCCCCAAACGGCATCAGCATTCAGAAGCCCGGCCGTCGAACGATCATCGGTGAGGGCAGAGGGAACCGTCATCTGCGAGATGCCGGTGGCCTCATCGGCGTTCGAGCGGCGCTGATAAGCCGCAAAGAAGAACAGCTTGTTTTTAATGATGGGACCGCCCACTGTCGCGCCGCTCGTCCAGCGCCGCAGAAACGGATGGATGAGCGAGGACGGAAATACGCCCACGCCCTGCTGAGCCAGTTGATAGGCCTGGCTGAAGAAGTACGGCGAGGCATTCATGTCGCCGTTGGCGTAGCTGCCAAACAGCTGACCATGCCAATTGTTGGTACCCGTCGCGGTGCTCACGTCAATCTGCGCGCCGCTGGTGGCACCCTGCTGCGCATCGTACATCGAGGCATTCACGCGCAGTTCCTGCATGAACTCCGGCGGCGGCGAAGGCAGACTGTTGCCGTTCGAGCCATAGACAGACGTGCCTACGGAGTAAGCGCCGCCGACGCCGGGCGCGCTGCCTATGTTGAAGTTGTAACGTTGCGAGGTATCGCCGCTGGAGCTCATCCCGTTGAACAGATTGGTCGAGTCGACGCCGTCCATCTGGAAGGTATTCGATGTGGCGCGCTGCCCATTGGCCCATATGTTCTGGTTGCCCAGTCCGGAGTTTGAATCAAGGTTTGAGAGCAGTTCGGCGCTCACGCCCGGCGAAAGCACGGCCACCTGCGTGAAACTTCCTGTGGCCAGAGGAGTGGTGTCAATTTGCGCGGAGTCCAGCGTATAGCCATTGGTCGCATCGGTGGCGTTCAACAGCGGGTTCGCGGTCACTTCTACGGACTGTGACACCTGGCCCATCTTCAGGTTGGCATTCACTGTGGTGGCGCGTGCCTCCTGCACCACAATCCCTTTCAACTCCGTCGTATCGAAGCCTTCGTGCGTCACCTTCACGACGTAGGTTCCAATCGGCAGGTTGAAGATTTGAAAGAAACCCGATGACTGCGAAGTTGTCGTGCGCGTCACGTTAATTGACGCGTTGCGCACCGTCACGGTTGCGTCGGGAATGGCTGCTCCCGTCGGATCCAGTACAGTTCCATTGATCGAGCCCAGGGTCTGCTGGGCCCGCGCGGACACCGTACAGCCGAGCACGGCCAGAAACAACAGACCGTACTGTGCGACACTCCTCCAAAATGAATGATTCATATTCTCCTCGCGATGTGTGGCATGAATAGCCGACTCGACTCTTTGTGGTTTCTGGATAAGGGGCAAACGCTCAACGGCTACGCCTTACCCGCAGTTCCTCAGCACGCGTGGTTCTTCTCAAAAGATGTTGAAAGGCTGGAGAGAACTAAATTTTCAGGATGATATGGTCTACCGATAGTTTCCAACACGGGCGAGCTCTTTCCCAAGAAAAAAACACGCGCCGTCTCATTTCCACACGCAAGGATTGTGGAAAAGGCGGCCAAAACCTACCCGTTGCGGAGATTTAACTCCGCATTAATTTCGAGGGGAAGGAATCGGCCGCCTTCGGGCGCGTTTGGGATGTCAGATCAGCGCGTCTTTGATCGGCCCCACTGCAGCCGCAACCCAACGCGGAAATCGATCGGGAGGCTGACGTAGCCGATGGGCGCAATATGCTGGTTATTGGTCAGATTATCTCCAATACCGTAGACCCCGATCCACGACTTGAACTGATAGCTGGCGCCAAGGTCGACCTTGGCGTAACCAAAATCCAGATTGCGATTCGGCAAGAGCAGGCTGTTGCCGCCGTTGATGTCGTCCCCGCCCAGAAAGTCCGAGTCGTCGGATCTGCTGGCAAAGGCGGTATTCAACATAGCCGACAGCGACTTGTGCGTGAAGGTCGCCGTGATGAAGCCCGTGTGGGGTGGCCTGCGAAACGGGCGCGCGCCTTGCAAGGGCGAGTCCGGGCCAATGGGAATACCGTTGTAAGTGGGCAGCGGCCCAAGCAGGGCAACGTCGCTGTTGGTAAAGCTGCGCTGGATCACAGCGTCCACATAGGTGTAGCCGCCGCGCAAAAAGATGTTGCGCCCGATCCCGCCTTCGACCGTCGTCTCCACGCCCAGCGCACGGTAGGCCTCGGTATTCAGACTCTGCTCATACGCGCCGTTCGCCTGGAGGAACTGCTCCAGTTGATTCTGCTGTGCAGCGGTCAGGTTAGGCAGCAGCAGCGGGATCACGTCCAGGCCTACGTACTCAATCTGGCGGCCGTATTCGTTGTGAAAGAAACTGGTGCGAAAGACGAGGCGCTGGCTGAAGAACGACTGCTCGACGCCACCGTCATAGGTTCGCGTGGCCGGCGCAGCAAGCGGCCCAATGTGCAACTGCTGGATGGTCGATTGACCACCGTTGCTCTCAAGAAAGCTGTAGAGCGAGTAGAACTGGTCGGTCAATGAAGGCTCACGCACTGCGTCGCCGAAGTTGAACATCACTCGCGTGCCGCTGAAGATGCCTTTGCGAGGCTTCAATGCATAGACTGAGAAGCCTGCGCGCGGCGAGGTCTGCGTACCGAACAGCGAGTAGTGCTCAAGGTCGCCTCCAAGGTTATAAAAAAAACGATTCCTGAAGTCCCCATGCACCGCAGCGCGGTAGTCGTAATTGGTCCGCTCCACAGGCGTGTAGTAGGTACTGCCCGGTTCGGCACCGCGCTCGTCCTCATACTGAAAGCCAATCAGCCCCACGATGTGCGGCGTGAAGGTGTAGTCTCCCTGGTAAACAAGCGCATCGCGATTCGACACAAGCTGATACCCCTGCGGATAAGTACCCGCATAGTCCATCAGCGCGCGGCCGGTCACTGAGTCGCCATTCGCGCCTGTAATTGTCACCAGATTGCCAAAACTATCTCCATAGGCATCAAAAACACCTGAACCGCTTTGGCTCCAAAGGTGGTACTGTTCGCGTTTCCGCGTCATCCCATAACGCACCACGTTGTGAAAGTCCGGCGTTGTCTGGTTGTCGATGGATCCGCTCAGAAAAATGTCCTGGTCCTTCTGCGTGGCGCTGTCTGAAAGTCCATGAAAGGCATAGGCCCCAGGGGCACCGGTTCCATCTACTCCGTAGTGCACCGTGCCCCGGATTTGGGTTTTGCCGTTGGGCTGCCAGCCCAGATTGCCCGCCGCCGTGCCCACGTGGTACTCATCGTTGGGCAGGTCATTAGCCGTCTGCAGCCAACTGTACTCGCCCAGGTAATCCAGCTTGTTGCGCGCGCCCGCTACCTCAAGATCCTCCTGCGACGTCGAGTAGTTGCCTACGTCTCCATGGAAAAGAAGTGAGGGAAAACTGGTGGTGCCCCGCGGTGTCGTCAAGCTCACCACTCCACTGGCCGCGTCTGCACCGTAGAGGCTTGAGTCCGGTCCTCGATACACCTCGGCACGCTCGACCGCGGTGGTTGCCAGCGGCCCGAAATCAAAGCGCCCGCCCAGATCGCCTGCGTCCACGCCATCCACCAGGATCTTGTTGGCATCCGAGTCACCGCCGCGAATAAAAAGCGAGGACTGCGCACCGCGCTGGCCGGTTTGCACGACAAAGGTGCCCGGCATCATCCGTAGAGCACTCACCAGGTCGCTCCGCAGGTTGAGTTCACTCTGCCCCAGCACCGTGGTCGCGGCGCTGGTCTGCGCCTGAGGCGTGGGCGTGCCGGTAGCCGTCACCACAATCGACTCGCGCGCCCACTCCGGCTCCAGCACCAGGTCTCGCTCAATCGTGTCGAGACGGCCCGCATAGAATACCGGCGTCTCCAGTTGCCTGAAAGTCGGTGCGGAGATCACGAGAAAGAAGCGGCCCACCGTACCTGTGTCAATTTCAAAACTGCCATCGGCCCCGGAAACCGCCGAACCTACCGGGGATCCGCTTTGAATCAGAACCACCTTCGCGTTTCGCACCTTGGCGCCGGACGCATCGGTCACAACGCCGTGAATGGTGGCAGCACGGGCGAAAACAGAAGTGAATAGAAATAGAAAAGATGAAAGGATGAGCGCGGAAAAAGCGCGCAAGAGGCGAGACGCTGGCATCATGGCTCCTTCGTTCCCCTCGGAACGCAAGCGGGTTTTGGGCGCCAAGGACCGGTCTCCTGACTTGCGCCTGCACCAGCCACCTTCCCAGCGACCTGCCCGTGGGCCTGTCCCCAGTGGTTCCGTTGCTCTTCCGATGGAGCAGAAAGGGCTAGGGCTGATATCCTGCCCCGGCCAATACGACGGCCGGTCTGGCAGGGGCGCTCACAGTTGCGGGGCAGTGGCGGAGTTTCACCGCCTTCCCGAGCATCCTGGCGATTGCCGTGGTAAGCTGCGCTGCGTTTCGGCACAGCAGAAGTGATGGCATGGAATCGATTTCCATGCCATGAATAATTCTAACGGCGAGGTGGGGTTGAGTCAAAAGGCAATCGCGCAGAAATTCCGTATGAGCAACAGAACTTAGCGCGGGATGGAAAAGTGGTGACCCCGGGAAGATTCGAACTTCCGACACGCAGTTTAGGAAACTGCTGCTCTATCCACCTGAGCTACGGGGCCACTCTTATAATAAACAATTTACAGACAGTGCAAAACTTTCTCCCTCACAGTCCCTCACAGCTACTAAAATCCACTCAGGGCCGATAACCCAAGTGAGCTTAGGAAGCGCGAGACGTGAGCACGAAAAGATCACAATACCAACAGGGTAGCATCAGGAAGGTGCGCAAGGCGAAAGGCTATGCCTGGGAGGTTCGCTTCTCAGAATGGCTGAATGGCAAGCGGTTCCAGCGCACGATGACCTTTCAGGGAACCGAATATCCCAAGGAAACCGACGTCCGCAAAGCGATCGAGTTGACCGTCTCACAGATCAACGCAGGAACCGCCGGCGAAAAGGCAGATGCCAAGTTCGGCGCCATCATTACCCTCTACCGGCGCAAGTTCCTCCCGAGCGAAAGCCGCCTGCTCGATCTCAAGAAGAAACTCCACAAGGTGTTCCCTACCCAAGGCGTGCTGGTTGATGCCTTCACGGTCGCGCGGGAAGATGAGATCGACGAAATCAATCTCATGCTCAAGGCGGCAGCGACTCCTCAAAACATTAGCCAGCTTGCCCAGCGGCTGACGGTTCCAAATCCTCCCGACCTTGAGTTCTCGACCCGGCAGCATCACGCCTACCTGCTCGACCACTACATCGAGCCCAGGTTTGCCAATGTGCCCATTCGCGAGATGAAGGTTCTGATGATCGATGAATGGCTTCTGTCTTTGTGCGGTGCGAAGGGCCGGCCGCTCGCGGGGACCACCAAAGCCTCGATTCGCACTCTGCTGAGCAAGTGCTTCAAACTCGCTGCTAAGCACGAGTTCATCTCTCAGTTCGAGCACAATCCGATGCGCCTGATCGAGGTGAAGGGCGTCTCAAAGCGGCAGAAGGAGATTCAGCAAATCACAGTCGAACAGTTCAAGTCGATCCGGGCCGACCTTCCGGAAGTGCTCAACGTGCTGGTCCTTGTTGACGCATCGTTCGCCCTGCGAATATCAGAGTTGCTGGCCCTTCAATGGGAGGACCTAGACGTGGCGAAGAAAACCATCTACATTCGCCGGAAGTTCACGCGGGGGCGGATTGGAAAAACAAAGACTCCGGCATCGAACGCAAAGCTACCAGTTGCTGATGGCCTGTTGGACATACTGATGGACTGGAAGAAGAAGATTGGCGACTCAGAATGGGTGTTTCCCTCTTCGCGCACCGGCGGCCCTCGCAGCGGCTCGATGCTCCT
The DNA here is from genome assembly GCA_021781255.1 of Acidobacteriota bacterium. The sequence goes on along the minus strand of JAJXXG010000298.1, from coordinate 226 downwards.
TCAAAAAGGGCTGAAGCCAATCGCGGCGAAGCACGGTGTGCCGGGTCTCACGTGGCATACCCTGCGACACGCGTGCCGGTCATGGTTGTCGTCCGGCGGAGCGACTCTCTCTGAGCCGGCTTCGGAAATTCGGACAGCGGGATGAGTGGAAGGGTTGTTCCCTATCGGCCATTAAGATGGCAGAACAGAGGAGCAACGATGACACGCCGTTCACGCCGGACCCATT
>JAJXXG010000557.1 GCA_021781255.1 Acidobacteriota bacterium | reverse complement strand
TTATTAAGAACCAGTGAGACCGTGGTCTGCGAGAGCTCCAGATGTTCGGCCAGCATCCTCAGGTTTACGTGACCTGAGGGCGTTGAACCCTTTCCCTTTGCCATGATTGGAGTTGTAACACGTTTTTCCCAGTTCGGAAAACAGCGCTACCCGATAAATACATCGATTTGCCAAATTTGCCGGCCAGCGCAAGCGCACGGCCTCCGCTCTACTCGGTCACGATGTGATTCATTCCGGCTTTGAGCGGCCAGACCTTGCCACGGAAAGCGAAGCTCCCGCCGAGCTTGCCCGGCAGCGTAATGGTTGCGTCCAGCCCCGCGCCCTTGCGTTGGTAGTCCACGCGGATGGCGCCGTCGGGGTGCGGGTAGCTGGCCGTGAGGGAGTTCAGCGCGCCCAGGTGAGGTGCGATGCGGACCGAAGCAAAACCCGGTCTGGCCGGCTCGATGCCCGCCACCAGCGTCAGCATGTCATACACCGGATGCGCCGACCAGGCGTGCGAGTCAGACCGCGTGTTGCCCGGAGTCTCCGGCCACGTGCTGAAGTGCAGCGGCAGCAGCTTGCGCCACGGGTCAAGCGATTGCAGATAGTCGTCCGCCATGCCCGCATGCTCCAGCGCGCGGCCCAGGTAGAAGCGGAAGTAGTACGAGGCGCTCATGACGCCGTCCGGCGTAGTTCCCGGCTCAATCGCCACTATCTTGCGCATCACCGCCTGCTGCTGATCCGCTGGCACAACGTCATACAGCACGGCCATAATGTTGGACTGCTGGCTGAAGATCTTTTTGTCGGAATTGTCGGCAAGCAGGCCGCGCTCCGGGCTCCAGCACTTGTCGCGGATTCCAGAGCGCACATGCGCCGCCTGCGACTGGTAGCGGCTTGTCCGCTGCGGGTCGCCGAGGCCTTTCTCCATGTCGGCCGCAGCGTCCAGCGCGCCCAGGTATTGCAGCGTGGTCACGCAGGATTCGCCCTGAGCGTCGTACGTGGGGATCTCGCCTTTGGAGACCCAGTCGATGAAGCTCCACCAGGGCAGCTTCTCAAGCAGGCCGTCAGGACGCTCGTGTGCGCCAAACCAGTCCAGCACCGCGCGGGTTCCCGGGAGCGATGCGCGCACCAGCGCGGGATCAGGCCGGTACAGCCAGTAGTCATGCAACATGCCGACGTAGAGCAGTGAAAACGGAGGGATGGTCTGCGGCAGGGAACTGGGATAGCGGCTGCGGGTCAGCCCGTCCGGCGAGCGCGACTCGTCAAACGCCTCGATGGCCTGACGCGCCAGCCGGTCATCGCCCGCCACTGTATAGGAAATCAGCGCCTGAATCCGCGTGTCGCCCACATATTGGAGTTGCTCGTAGTAGGGCGTGTCCATGTACGTCTCATGGGCATCAAGCCGTGCCGTCCGCCAACTGACTTCCCATATCTTGTCCAGCGCCGGGTCCCCGGACTTGAACGTGGCGCGCTCCTCGAACGGATACGCTGTGAAGTTGGCCTTCAAGGACTCCAGCGTCAGCGCTTCGCCCCCGGTCTGGATGTCCAGGTCAAGATAGCGCCACGTGCGCCACCAGAGCGGTTCGAAGGTGCGATGCGCGCCGCCATCTGGCAGAAAGCGGTCCTGCAGGCCATGGGCGGTTCGGTCGCCCACCTCATCCCGGTCGCCCTTGTGTAAGGCTTTGTCATACAGGGCCTCGGAGTATGTAAGACGAATGTGCGACCCTTTGCCGCCGGAGACAGACAACTCCGGATACGCCGTCGTGAGTGCCTTACGGTCCAGCAGCAGGTGTACATGGCTGCCCGCAGGCACCGTGACCGGGGAAGCAGGGAAGGCCTTCAGGGCATCCGTGTCCGCCCGCACCACCCGTCCCGCGCTCACCGGCCGGTATTCCATGTGCGGAAGCGTATCGGGCACCAGACCCCAGAAGTTGTCTCCCGTCGTATCCCACGCGTGCGGCCTGTTTGTACCCGGAAAGACGCTGTCGCGCATGGGAGAGGCGCCCTGAACCCATGACGGCCCCGCTGCCGACGGCGTATTCCAGTTCCAGTCATAGCTTGCCGCGTCAATCTCCTCGCCCGGTCCCGCCGCCATGTAGGTCAGCAGGCTGACCGTGCTGCGATCCAGGGCCTTTTGGCCCGGCTCCACTTCAACCAGCCAGCCTTTCGGCGTGCTGATGGAGTTTGCCCCGTCCGCCTCGCTTTCCAGCAAAAAGGCTGTCCGGTCGCTCATCTGTGCGACTGGGGCGTAAAGGCCGAAGTTCCACACCGTGGCCGTGATCAGGTTGTTCCCGGCCTGCAGGAACGGCGCCAGGTCAAAGCGCTCGTAGCGCCAGTGGGCCAGGTCGCCGCGCGCCGGCCCGTCGCCCACCCGCCTGCCGTTCACATAGAGGACAAAGCGGTTATCGGCACTCACGCGTACGGGATAGCTGGACGGAACCGCGGCCAGCTCCAGCGTGTGGCGGAAGTGAAGCACTACCGGCTCCCGCAGCGGCGCCGTCGGATGGGTAATCCACGCGGCCTTCCAGTCGCGATGGGCCGGGTCGGGCTGAACCGGGCTTTGGCCGGACAGTTGCATGGAGGCGAGGACGAGGGCGAAGAGTACGAGAATTTGGCGCATGTCAGGGTCCGGGTTCATTTCCAGCTCCCCAGCTTAACGGAAAAATATCAAACCAATGGAGAAATAATTTCGGGTCTACCGTTGAGGGGCAATCTTCATGTCCCGGGATGCGCAGGCAATCGCCTGCTTTTGCCTGCTGGGCCGGGAAGGCTGGCCAAAGGGGCGGGTCTTCCATGGTGGCAACCCTGCTGACGGGCAGGCAATTTGCGTCATTTTTGCGTCGTATTCACTTGATTTCGCAGCGTTGTAACCTTCTATTCATCTTTCCCGGGTAGCCTGTTATAGGTGACTGTTCACGTGCCAGAGATTCGCATCTCCGAGCCTCAGCTTCAACAAGAGCCGGCAATTCCCGCAGACCGGCAATCAGCAGCGGCGAATGCGGCTGAGGTTTCCGAGGTGCGCAGATTTCTGCTTTCCCGCAGCAACTCGGCGGTCGTGGATGGCGCGTTCCACTGGCTCATGGTGCTGTGCGCGCTCAGCATCTTCGGCATCGTGGCCCTGATTGCCTGGCGGTTGGTGCTGAGCTCTCACCTGGCCTGGAGCAAGTTCGGATTCGGCTTCTTCTACCGGACATTTACCGACCCCGACACCCACCAGTCCACCTTCTGGGATCCGGTGAATGCGCACTTCAGCGCCCTGCCGTTCGTCTTCGGGACACTGGTTTCTTCGGTTCTGGCGCTTTTGATGGCGGTGCCTCTGGCCGTTGGACTGGCCATCTTTCTCACGGAGATGTGCCCGCGGGCCCTGCGCGGCCCTCTGGCGTTCCTGACCGAGCTGCTGGCGGCCATTCCCAGCGTGATTTACGGATTGTGGGCTGTCTTTGTGCTGGTGCCGCTGATGCGGGGCCATGTGAATCCGCTGCTGATCAAATCGTTTGGATGGACGGGATTGTTCACCGACGAGAATCCGACCGGTCTGGGCTTTTTAACCGCCGGCGTCATTCTGGCCATCATGATCCTGCCCATCATCTCTTCGCTCACGCGCGAGGTAATGACGGCGGTGCCGCAGTCACAGCGTGAAGCGGTCCTGGCGCTGGGCGCCACGCGCTGGGAGATGATCCGCATGGGCGTGCTGCGCAATGCGCGCATCGGCATTGTGGGCGGAATCATGCTTGGGCTCGGGCGAGCGCTCGGCGAAACCATGGCAGTGACCATGGTCATCGGCAACACTCCGGAGATTCACCGCTCGCTGCTCTCCAATGGCAGCTCCATGGCCTCGGTCATCGCCAATGAATTCACTGAAGCCGTGGACGATGTGCATGTGAGCGCGCTCATTGAGATTGCCCTCGCTCTGTTTGTGGTGACGATTATTGTGAATGCCCTTGCCCGGCTGCTGGTGTGGGCGGTAACACGAGGAGCGCCGTCGCAGGCGCGCTGAGGAGAAGTTGGTGAGCGTGAAGACGTTCAAATTCCGGTCGCGAATGCGGGCACTGACCGATGGCGCGGTCACGGCGCTGGCGATTCTGGCCACGCTGCTCGTGGTGGCGCCCCTGGTGGCCATCTTCGGCTATCTCGTCTTCAAGGGAGCCAGTTCGCTGAATGTTGCCTTTTTTACGCAGGTTCCCAAGCCGCCGGGCGAGCCGGGCGGAGGCATGGCAAACGCCATTCTCGGTTCCGGAATTCTGCTCGCGGTGGCCAGTGCGATTGGTGTCCCCGTTGGCATTGGCGGAGGAATCTACCTGGCCGAGTTCGGGCGCGGAACCAAACTGGCGAACGCTGTGCGATTCACCGCCGATGTGCTCAACGGCGTCCCCTCCATCGTGATGGGCCTGGCGGTTTACTCGCTGATCGTAATTCCGCAAAAGCACTTCTCGGCCTTGTCGGGCGGCGTGGCGCTGGGCATCATGATGGTTCCCACGGTCTGCCGGACATCGGAAGAAATGCTGCTGATGGTGCCGCATGCGGTTCGTGAGGCCGCGCTGGGACTGGGCGTGCCCAACTGGCGCTCGGTGTTGTCGATTACCGTCAAGACAGCCTCGCCGGGCATCATTACCGGCTGCATGCTGGCCTTTGCGCGCGTCGCCGGAGAAACGGCTCCGCTCATCTTCACCGCGCTCGGAAATCAATTCTGGAGTTCGAGCCTCAACCAGCCCATTGCCGCTCTGCCGCTGCAGATTTATGTCTATGCCATCTCGCCCTACGATGATTGGCACAGGCTGGCCTGGGCCGGGGCGCTCGTGTTGATCGTGTTGATCGTGCTGGCGGTTTCTCTGGTGCGCTTTGTCACCAGCCGCGGCGTTTTGAAAGGGGCAAGCTAAGTGGGCGTCGGCATCGAGGTCATCGACCTGAACGCGTGGTACGGCACCAACCACACGCTGCAGGACATCAATCTCAACATTCCTGCCAATCATGCCACTGCGCTGATCGGTCCCTCAGGCTGCGGCAAAAGCACATTTGTTCGCTGCCTGAACCGCATGCACGAAACCAATCCCATCGCGCGCGTGACGGGAACCGTGCGCATTGGCGATCTCGACATCTACAACGACGCCAAGCCGGTCGAAATCAGGCGGCGCGTGGGCATGGTCTTCCAGCGACCCAATCCTTTCCCCACCATGTCCATCTATGACAATGTCGCGTCCGGCCTCAAACTCAACGGCTATACCAACAAGCGCGTGCTGGATGAGATTGTCGAGCGGTCGCTCATCAACTCGGCGCTTTGGGACGAAGTGAAGGACGAGTTGAAAAAGAAATCCGGCGCCAGCCTCTCCGGCGGTCAGCAGCAGCGGTTGTGCATTGCGCGCGCCCTGGCCGTGGACCCCGAGGTTCTGCTGATGGACGAGCCGGCATCCGCGCTGGACCCGATTTCCACAGCAAAAATCGAGGACCTTATCTTTCAGCTCAAGTCGCAGTACACTATCGTGATTGTGACGCACAACATGCAGCAGGCGGCGCGCGTGGCAGAGAAGACGGGCTTCTTTCTCAACGGACGCATGGTGGAGTTCGACTCAACGCACAAAATCTTCACCAATCCCAGCGACAAGCGCACAGAGGATTACATCACAGGCAGGTTCGGATGACGCGCATTCGTTTTCAACAGAGCCTCGACGAGCTGAAGGAAAACCTGCTGGTAATGGCTGGACTGGCAGAGCAGGCCATCCAGCGCGCCATTGAGGCCTATCGCGTGCGCGACCTCTCCATTTGCGACCTGGTCAGCCGCAGCGAAAATGCCATCAACCGCATGGAGCGCGACATCGACCAGGCGGCGCTGGACCTGCTGGCGATGGAGCAGCCCATGGCCAGCGACCTGCGCTTCATCCTCAGCGTAATCAAGATCAACGCAGATTTGGAGCGCGTGGGCGACGCAGCCAAGAGCATTAGCGATCGCGTGCGCAACATGGAGCAGATGGCGGTGGCGGATTTGCCAGTTGATATTCCGCGCATGGCCACGATGGCTGCCGCGATGGTGCGGAAGAGCCTTCAGTCCTTCATTGAGGGCGACGCGGAGGCGGCCCGATCCGTGCTTACAATGGATGACGCCGTGGACGCGATGAATCGCACTGCCTACAAGGCGTTGACCAAAGTGATGGAAGAGCAGAGCCATCTTGCTCCGCTGGCTTTCAATGCGCTGATGATCTGCCGCTCACTTGAGCGCGTTGCTGACCATGCCACCAACATCGCCGAGGACGTGATCTTTTGGATACAGGGTGCGGATGTGCGTCACTCCAAGAGTCTGGCCGCTCAGAAAGACGCAAAGAACGCGGGCTGAAGTTACACTTCCCACCAATCCAGCAACGACATGCGCGGATAGTAAAGCCCTGCGCGGAGCTGCATTGCATCGCCGTGCAGGTTGCGCAGGATCGCGGCATACGCCTCAAGCTGCGGAGCGAATACACGGCGCAGTTCCGGCAGTGCGAGCGCGGGGTCCAGGTCGTCTGCGTGCGCGGTCTTGTAGTCGATAATCCACCACACATCGCCTCCGGGTGACAGCGGTTCATGCCCCGCACGAAAGATGCGGTCCACGCGCACCGAGCGCAATGCGCCGGCGACAATTCCGGTCCACGCTGCCTCGCTTGCCGCCTCCGTATGGGGCGACAGAATCCATTGCCCTTGCGGATCTTCCGAGGCGCTCAGCGCACAGTCAAAGGCCTTGGCCGCGATGGATTCCGCGAGGGACTCATGCGCACCGGCCGAGCGCACCGCAGCCAGGATGCGCGGCTTTATCCGCAAAAGCGCGGAGCGGGCTGCGTTCCAGTCCTGATTCGTGCGCAGCCGCGCAAGCTCTTCCAGCAGCTTGTGGACAGCGGTGCCGAGCGCGCGCGAAAGTAAACCGCCTTCATGTCGCTCATAGAGCCGTGAATCCCCGATAGCGGCCACGTCCTGCGCGGTGAGTGCGTCTACTGTTGCACCGATCGAAACATCCTTGAAATCCGCCGGCAGACGGTGCACTATCGTCGGCACTGCGGGAGAAGGCATGATGGACACGTTATCTTCGCCTTGTGCGGCGATGGCTTCAATCATTGGCTCTTCAGTCGCCGACGAGGCCTGTCTTGCTGCCGCCCATTCATCAAAGCGCGCGCGGACATCGTCTCTGACGGCAGGCCAGGCGGTGGCGAGCAGGCAATTGCCGGGCTCAACAAGCTCAAGGCTGCCGTTTGTGCTTTTGTAAGCGGGCCGCGCAAACAGGTGCAGCTCTTCGCGCGCGCGTGTTGCGGCGACATACAGAATGCGCCGCATCTCCTGCGACTCGCGCTCGCGATAGACTCGATCCACCCACTCCTTGGCTCTGCCGCGGTCAGCCCTTTTGGATTGCAGCGGTGCCACCAGAAATTCAGTAATCTCTCCCGACTGATCGGGTTCCTCCAATCCACGCTCAAGCCAGGACAGCAGTTTGCCACGGTTGTTGGCGCCGCCTGCCTGCAAATCAGGCACAATGACCACTTCAAACTCCAGGCCCTTTGACTTGTGAATGGTCATCAACTGCACGCCGCGCTCGCTGCTGGCCGTAGGGTCAGGCAACGCGGTCAACTTTTCAAGCGCAACATCAAGCGCTGGACCCAGCATGTCCTGTTCGCCCTCTGGCAGGCCGTCGAGACAACTCCAGAGAAGGTGCAGGTTGGCGCGCGCCGTCGAATCCACGCAATAGGCGCCGCCAAGCCGAAGCCAGATCTTTTCCAGCCATGTTCCCAGCGAAGCAGTGGGCAGCGCCGCACGCAGCCGGGGCACAGATTCCAGTGCGCTGAGCACGCGCGCCGCTGCGCCGCGGCCATGTTCGCTTAGCAGGTGGAGCCGCTCGGCCAGCAGCTCCGGGATTGCGCGTTCAGGCGCGTGTGCATCCTCGGCGCCAGCGAGCTTGTGCAGGTCGTCGAGAGCAAGTCCGCACCACGGCGCGCGCAGCACACCGAGCCAAGCTATGCGGTCCTGCGCATTGAGCAGTGCACGACCCAGCATTAGCGCATCCTGCACCTCGGGGCGGTCCCGCAGTTGTTCAAGTTCAACTGCGCGGAACGGAATCGCCTCTTCGCGCAGCGCCAGCGCGATCGGCTCGAGTGCCTTGCGTGTGCGGCCCAGCACGGCGATGCGGTACCTGGCCCCTTGCGCGCTCGCCTGCTTGATGCGTTGCAGATGG
>JAJXXG010000488.1 GCA_021781255.1 Acidobacteriota bacterium | reverse complement strand
GCCCTGGACGAGGGTGAGGGCGTCAACGTCGTCTTCAAGGACGGTGCGGACGCGGACGTAGTAGTTGACCTGCATGATGGCATGGCGCACGGTCATGCGGAGCTGGGCAGAGGGCACCTGGGGGTCGTGCAGGACCGGCAATTGCCACATCCCGGGCATGACCGATTCACCGGTCGGCCGCTGCTCGAGGAGCACCTCGAGGTGGGAGGGGCAGGGCTGCGCAGCGGACCGGACGGCGAGGGCGCAGGCGACCTGCGTGCTGAGCATAGGGGGGCGCGGAGTTGTCTTGTGCTCGCCGCGGGTGGAGCAGTCGACGGCGACGGGGCAGGACAGACACTGCGGCCTGCGCGGCGTGCAGAGGGTGGCGCCCAGTTCCATGAGAGCCTGGTTGAAGTCTCCGGGCCGGGTGGGGTGGACGAGCTGGTTGGCAAGGATCTCCACTTTGCGGCGGAGGGTGGGCCCGGAAACGCGGCCGGTGCCGGGCCAGTCCTGGAGGCGGCAGAGGACACGCTCCACGTTGCCGTCAACCAGGCCGACGGGCCGGCTGAAGGCGATGCTGGCAAGGGCCGCGGCGGTATAGGCCCCGATGCCGGGCAGCAGGCGCAACTGCTCGACGGTGGAGGGCAGGACGCCGTTGTGGTGTTCAATGACAAACTGGGCGGCCTTGTGCAACATGCGGGCGCGGCGGTAGTAGCCGAGTCCGCTCCAGACGGCCAGGACGTCCTGCTCGGGAGCGAGAGCGAGCGCGGGCAGCGAGGGAAATCGCTGCAGGAAGGCGTGGTACCGATCGATGACGACGGCGACGCGTGTCTGCTGGAGCATGATCTCCGAGACCCAGATGGCGTAGGGGTCTTTCGTCTGCCGCCAGGGCAGGTTGCGCTGGTGGGAGTCGTACCAGGCAAGCAGCATTCGCCTGAAGCGGGCAACCGCCTCAGGGTCGATGTCGGGCTGGATCATGGGGCAAGGTTACGGCATGATGCGCCTGTTGCGCGAGAAGGACCTGTCGAAAGGCACGCGCGGGGGCCAGTTCCGGAGTACAACTTTTCTCTCATGCCTTAGGTAACGTATGGGCCCGATCTGCAGTAACCATTTTTTGAATCCGTGGTAATCTCCGCTCAGAAACTTCTTCATGGATCCTTTAGTGCGGTCGATGAGAGGACAAGCAGCGGCAATTGACCCTTGCTCTTGTGTCCTGTTCCAGGGGTCGCTGGCAAGCGATGAGGCAGGTTCTGGAGGCGCGATGCTTAGCCATAGACTTAGATCTTTTGGATTTGTCCTGGTGTTGATGCCGTCGGGACTGGCTGCTCAGTTTTCCAGCGATTCAAGCCTGTTTGCCGATGTGGCTGGCGGCGGTGGTGTAGTGCGCGGAGGCCCGGTGGTCCAGAGCAGCGAGGGATCGGGGCGTCCATTTTCCCGTTTTGCGATTGGCGGGACGATTTCGCCGATGGGGCCGGGCGGGCAACTGACGGCGTACGTGAACGACCATTTCAACGTGCGGGCGACGGGCAGTGTCTTCAACCATGCAACCAGTTTTACAACCAATGGCTTTCCCGCGACGGCGACGCTCAACATGGCTACGGCGCAGATTGCCGGCGATATCTATCCCTTTCACAGGGGGTTCCGCGTCAGTCCCGGACTGATGATGTACAACGGCAATCAGCTGGCGGCATCCTCGGCCCTGCCGGGTGGAACGAGCTTTACGCTGAATGGGAACACGTATTACTCGGCGATCGCCAACCCGTTTACCGGCGCAACGCCGTTGAGCGCAAGCGCGCTGCTGGGCCTGCACTCAACCAAGCCGGCTCTCACGCTGACGGCGGGGTGGGGCAATACGATTCCGCGCAACGGGCACTGGTCGTTTCCGTTTGAGGCGGGCGCGGCCTTTATCGGCTCGCCATCCCTCACGGCAAACCTGTCGGGCTGGGCCTGCTATGACCAGGCGCAGACGCAATGCACCAACGTGGCCAGCATCACCAACCCGATTGCGGCCCAGATCCAGAACGATCTGAACGCGCAGATTGCAACGTGGAAAAGTGACCTGGATCCCATGAAGACGTTTCCTCTTGTCTCTTTCGGCGTGGCCTATAGCTTTGGCCGCAGTGCCACGGTGCGCTAACCGGCGCAGAAGGCGACAAAGGGCCGCACTGGAGAGATGCGGCCCTTTGCGTTTCTGACGTTTGCGCTGCGATATCCACTAGCCGAGCAGCGCGGCGACCAGCTCCGGCGCGGCCTTGAGCGCGGTATCAATCTGGGTTTGGTCTTTGCCGCCGGCTTCGGCGATTTCCGGCTTGCCGCCGCCGCTGCCGCCGACGAGTTTTGCCACTGAGCCGACGAGCTTGCCGGCCTGGATGCGCTTGACGAGGCCGGGCGTGACGCCGGCAATGATGGCTACCTTGCCCTCGGGCTGCGCAGAGGCGAGGACGACGACGCCTTCGCCGAGCTTCTGCTTGAGATTATCGACGAGCGTGCGAAGCTGGCCGCGCTCCAGTGCGTCGGCGCGGAGCGTGACGAGGTGCACGCCTTTGACCTCGACGGCGTGGCTGAGAGCGTCGTCGAGCGCGCCCGCAGCGGACTTCATGCGCATCTCTTCGAGCTCGCGGCGCAGGCGCTTCATCTCTTCTTCCTGACTGGCGAATTTGGCACGAAGGCCGTCGGCAAGGTTATCCACTGTGGGAACATATTGGCCGGCGAGCTTGGCGACCTCGAAGTCGCGGCGGAAGGTGGAGAGCGAGCCGAGGCCGCTGATGGCCTCAATGCGGCGCACGCCGCTGGAGACTGCGCCCTCGCTGGTGAGCTTGAAGAGGCCGATTTCGCCAGTGGCCGCGGTGTGCGTTCCGCCGCAGAGCTCGGTGGAGAAGCCGTCGGAGAGCTTCACCACGCGGACCTTGTCGCCGTATTTTTCGCCGAAGAGGGCCATGGCGTGGTACTCGTTGACGGCAACGTCGATGGGCACGTCTTCCAGCGTTTCGACGCGGGCGTTGGAGAGGACTTCGCGGTTGACGATGTCCTCGATCTCCTGCAGCTCTTCGTCGGCCACCTGCGCGAAGTGGGAGAAGTCGAAGCGGAGGCGCGTGGGCTCGACGGAGGAGCCGGCCTGCTTGACGTGGGTGCCGAGGACCTGGCGCAGCGCGGCGTGGAGCAGGTGGGTGCCGGTGTGGTTGCGGCGGATGGCGTCGCGGCGTTGTCCATCGACCACGGTGTTGACGCGGTCGCCTACGGCCAGCGCTTGCTTGAGGATGGCCTTGTGCGCGCGCACTCCCTGCACGGGCGCTACGCAGCCGGTGATTTCGGCAACGGTGGAGTTGCCGTCCGGGGACAGGAAAACACCGGTGTCGCCGGTCTGGCCGCCGGAGTCGGCGTAGAAGGTGGTGTGGTCGAGGACGACCTCGACCTGCTCGCCTGCGGCGGCGGCGGGAACGCCGACACCGTCCTTGATGATGGCGAGGACCTCGCAGCCGGTGGAGGTGAGCTGGCGGTAGCCTTCGAAGACGGTCTTGGGCAACTCGCGATAGGCGGGGCTGGCGGTCTTCAGGCTGCCGCCTTTCCAACTGGCGCGGGCGCGGGCTTGCTCTTCGGCGCGGGCGCGCTCGAAGCCTGATTCGTCGATGTCCACGTTGCCGTCTCGTGCAGCATCTTTCATGAAGCCGACGTCCAGGCCGAATGTTTCGTAGAGATGGAAAGCCTCCTCGCCTGAAACACTCGGCCTTTCGCTCTTTAGCCTCCGCCATTCTTCAAGGAGTGGCTTCCTGAGGGATGCTGGAAGGCCTTTCTCTATAGCCTCTTCAACCTCAACTGTCTGCCCGATCAGGTTCAACATCCCGGCGACGCCAACGTCGAATCTTGCCGCGATATCAGGCGACAAGCGTTGCTGGAGATCCTGACGAAATGTGCTCCTCCTGACATAAATCTCATCCCTCTTTCTAAGAACGAGCTGCTCCCACTCGGAAGCCCCTTTTGCGGTCACTCTCTCAAACTGCTTCTCTTCCGCCTCGACGACTTTGGCGACGCGGTCGGCGGAGTCGATGAGCTCTGGGTAGGCGCCCTGCATCAAATCGCGGACGGCGTAGACCATCTGGCACATGAAGGGCTTTTCCTGCCCGAGCAGGCGGCCATGGCGGATGCCGCGGCGGAGAATCTTGCGTAGCACGTAGCCGCGGCCTTCGTTCGAGGGCAGCACGCCGTCGCTGATGAGGAACGTGGCTGCGCGAGCGTGGTCGGCGATGATGCGCAGGCTGGCGGCGGCGTCATCGGCGGTGCGGGTTTCGCTTTCGATGGCGGATTCGCTGACGAATTTGCCGGTGAGTTGCTCGGCGCGCTGGATGAGCGGCGTAAACAGGTCCGTCTCAAAGTTGCTGACCTTTCCTTGCAGGACGGCGGCCAGCCGCTCCAGGCCCATGCCGGTGTCGATGGAGGGCTTGGGCAGCGGTGTCAGCTTATAGGTGGTCTGTTTGGTGGCAGGGTCGACGATGGCGGAGCGGTCGAACTGCATGAAGACCAGGTTCCAGATTTCGACGTAGCGGGCATCGTCTTTGCCAAAGGGGAGATCGACGCCGGGCGTCTCGGCGGCTTCGAGTCCCATGTCGTAGAAGATCTCCGAGCAGGGTCCGCAGGGGCCGGTTTCGCCCATCTGCCAGAAATTGTCTTTGAGCCCGTACTGGAAGATGCGCTCTTTGGGGACGCCGGCCTCGATCCAGAACTGCTCGGCCTCGTTGTCGCGGGGGACGCCGTCCGCACCCTCAAAGATGGTGACGTAGAGGCGGTCTTTGGGGATGGCGAACCACTCGGGGCTGGTGACGAGCTCCCATGCGTAGGCGATGGCGTCGCGCTTGAAGTAGTCCCCGAAGCTGAAGTTGCCCAGCATCTCGAAAAAGGTGTGGTGGCGGCGGGTGAAGCCGACGTTTTCAAGGTCGTTGTGCTTGCCGCCTGCGCGGACGCACTTCTGCGAGGTGGTCGCCCGGTTGTACTCGCGCTTTTCCGCGCCAAGGAAAAGATCCTTGAACTGGTTCATGCCCGCGTTGGTGAAGAGCAGCGTGGGGTCGTTGTGCGGCACAAGTGAGGAAGAGTGCACACGGCGGTGGTCCTTCGACTCAAAAAAGCGCAGAAACATTTCGCGAATGTCGTTGCCGGTCATGAGGTTCCCTGAGGCAGAAATGCTGGTTGCATCCAGTGTAACGGGCGGCGGGATGTGCGTGCAGCCGGCGTATGGCGCACAGGCATGGGATGCGTTAAGATATAAAAGCACATAAGGAGTGTGTTAAAGCTATGGCCACGATTCGCGCACACGTGGTGTTGCCAGCGGAACTGGCGCGTGAAATTGACAAACTGGCTGGTCCGCGCGGACGCAGCACGTTTCTGGTGGAAACGGCAGAGAAGGAGATAAAGCGGCGCAAGATGCTGGCGTTTCTTGAGGATGATTCCCTGGCATGGCGAGACGAGAACCACCCCGACGTGGCGGCGGTGGGAGCCGCGGAGTGGGTCCATCGTCTCCGCCGTGAGCAGAGTTCGCGCCAGAAGCGGCTGGCCCGGTCCGCGCGGAAGGGCAGTAGCCGGTGAGGAGCGCAAGCCGGAGCATTTTGCTGGATACGACGGTTTTGATCGACGTGCTGCATCGCCGACCAAAGCAGATCGCGTTGCTGAAGCAATTGATTGCAGACGGCTTTGAGTTGGCGACTTCTTGCGTGAACGCCGGGGAATTGTATGCCGGAGCAAGGCCGGGAGAAGAGGCTGCGACAAATGCGCTTGTCGGTTCGTTGACCTGTTACGATCTGACGCTTTCGATTGCCCGCCGGGCGGGAGAGATGGTCGCAGTGCGGCGCAAAGCAGGGAAAACGCACTCGCTGGCCGACATGATGATTGCAGCGACTGCGATGGAACATAGATGTCAATTGCTGACCGACAATGTTCGGGATTTTCAGGTGCCGGGATTGGCTTTGTTTCCGCATCTGTGAGGATGCCGGTCAGAGGTCGTCACTCTTATCCGTGTCCAGCGTGTCGAGGGCGGCGAGGGATTCGTCGGGGACGTTCCACTGGCGGAGGATCTTGTAGATGACGCCGGTGGAGAAGCCTGCGGCGACGAGGCGGCGCATGACGCGAGCCGTCTCCTTTTCGTTCTCGGGCTTGCGGATGCGCTTGCGCTCGAGGTGCTGGCGGGCGAGGGCTTCTTCGTCCGTGGCGGAATAGCGGGCGTCGACGGCTGTGTCCGCGATGGAGCGGGCGATGCCCTTCTGCGCGAGCTTCTGGCGGACGGTGCGTGCGCCGAGCTTTTCGTTTTCCTGGCGCAGGCGGGTGAAGGTCTCGGCGTAGGAGCGGTCGTCGAGGTAGCGCTGCTCGCGGAGGCGCGCGAGGACGGCGGCGATGACGGCCTGGCCGCGGTCGCCGGGCTCGACGCGGGATTGCATGAGGCGGCGGAGTTCGGCTTCAGTGCGCATGCGGCGGCCGAGGGCCTTGACGGCGTAGTCGTAGAGGCCCTGCTCGTTGAGGGGTTCGCGGGGCTTTGCGGATTTTCTTCCGAAAGACAGCTTCTAGCCTCTCGCTTCTAGCCTCTAGCTCTTCCGCGGAGGCTGGTTTGGGCTTGTGGCTTCCCACGTCTCAAAAGCGAGACGTGGCGCACCCAGGGTTGTTGCGCCGATGGACAGGCTAGCAGCTAAAAGCTAGTGGCTGGAAGCTGTTGTTGAGGTCCACTGGTCCACCCAGTCGTTCACGGTCTTCCACCAGAGCTGGGAGTTCTGCGGCTTGAGGACCCAGTGACTTTCGTCGGGGAAATAGAGCATTTTGCTGGGCACGTGCAGGAGCTGCAGCGTGGTGAAGAGTTGCAGGCCTTCGCTCAGGTCGAGGCGGTAGTCGTGCTGCGAGTGGATGACGAGCGTCGGCGTCTTGAAGTTTTTGGCCGAGAGCGCGGGCGACCACTTGCGGAAGGGGTTTTCGGAGTCCGGCTTGCCGTAGTAGTCCCACGGCGCGCCCTTGAACTCCCAGGTGTTGAACCAGAGCTCTTCTGTGCTGCCGAAGGCGGACTCGGCGTTGAACATGCCGTCGTGGGAGACGATGCACTTGAAGCGGTTCGTGTGGCCAAGGATCCAGTTGGCCATGTAGCCGCCGTAGCTGGCGCCGAGGGCGCACTCGCGGGACTTGTCGATGAAGGGGTAGTGCTGTTCGGCGTAGTCGAGGCCGGTCATCAGGTCGGTGAAGGGCTTGCCGCCCCAGTCGCCGTTGACGCCGTCCACAAAGGCCTGGCCGTAGCCGGTGGACCCGCGCGGGTTGACCATGACGACGACGTAGCCGTTGGCGACGAAGAGCTCGGGATTCCAGCGATAGGACCAGGAGTCGTCCCACGCACCCTGGGGGCCGCCGTGGATGAGGAATTTGACGGGATATTTCTTTGCTGGGTCGAAGTGCGGCGGCTTGACGAGGAAGCCTTCGACCTTGGTGCCGTCAGAGGCAGTGAACCAGAAGGGCTCCATGGGGGCGAGGTCGAGCTGGGTAAGGAGGGTGTCGTTGAGGTGGGTAATGGGCGTCAACGTACCCGTCAGCGGTAGAGAGATCATCAGCTTATTGATACCCATCGTGAAGAAAGTGTGTCCTACTGTGCTGGTATCAAGTAAGTTGACCTCGCCAGGTGAATCGAGTCTCGTTCTAGAAACTACCAGTTTGTCACCGTGTGCCAGCGGATGAAGGCCGCTGTAAGTGCCGTTGGCGATTGGCTTCAGGTCGGTACCGACATCGAACTCCTCTGGATATTGCGGATACTGCGAAAGTGGCTTTTTGAAGGGAGCTACGAACACGGGAGAATTGCCACGATTCCCGGATACGAAATAGATGAATTCGGAGCTAGGCGCCCATGCAAACTCATCCACCCAACGATCGAAGCTGGGGAGCGGTTCGCGGATGGTCATCGCCTGGCGGTTGTATACCGCCAGCCGGAACTTGTCGCTCTCGTACCCCGCGCGGGCCTGCGAGCGCCAGGCGATGGACTTGCCGTCGGGCGAGTAGGCGGGGTTGAAGTTCCCGCCGGCGGAGGTGCTGATCTGCACGGGTTTGGCCGCGGGGTTGGTCAGGTCGAGGGTGTAGATGCGGGGGCTGGTGCTGATGGCGGGGACGGGATCGGGGTTGTCGGTAAACGCGAGTTCTTTTGCATCGGGCGCGAACGCGCAGCCGCAACCGCCGCCTTCCAGCGAGAAGGGTGAGATCG
>JAJXXG010000618.1 GCA_021781255.1 Acidobacteriota bacterium | reverse complement strand
GGGCCCGCGCTGCGCAAGGCCGGCATGCCCACAAAGATATGGGTGCTCGACCACAACTACAGTCTGTGGGGCCGGGCCATCGACGAATTAAGCGATCCGGCTGCATATGACTACATCGATGGCATTGCCTGGCACGGCTATGTAGGCGAGGCTTCGGCCATGTCGCGGGTACACGACGCCTTCCCGCAGAAGAATACCTACTGGACCGAGGGCGGGCCAGACATCAATGCGCCCGACTATCTGACGGACTGGACCACGTGGGCCGATACTTTCAACGGCGTCGTCAACAACTGGGCGCGCTCGATTACCTCGTGGAACCTGGCGCTGGACGAGAAGGGAAATCCCAACATCGGTCCGTTCTCCTGCGGCGGTGTCATTACAGTGGACAACGCAACCCGCAAGGTGACGCGAAGCGGGCAGTACTGGGCCTTCGCGCACTACTCCCGGCATGTGCGGCGCGGCGCGAAGGTGTTTGCCACGGACGGCCTGGGCGGACAGGGCGCAGGCGGGGCAGTCACTCATGCGGGCTTCCGCAATCCCGATGGAAGCTTTGTGGTGGTGCTGGCCAATCGCGGTCCGCAGAAGCGCACGCAGCTTCTGCTGGGCTCGCAGGCTCTCGACGTCGATCTGCCGGCGGACTCGGTGCAGACGCTCGCGTGGGCCTAGACGGCTGACCTCCTTTCACGGCAGCGCCGCTTGCGTTCGGCAGGCGACGCCGCCATGTAAAGTCTTCTGTTGCATTTTCATCCATCCCCGTAACGCTACGGATTCCCCTTGTCGCCGTTGCGGAAAAAAGCCGCGCGGCTGCGGGCTATAGTTGAGTCTGGCGAATCTCACGACCCGTGCTCAGGCGTGGCGATACAAGGCAATCACCGAACTCGATCCCTTGTTTGGGAAGATGAAGCGCCCGTGGAGTCTCGTTTTCGGCGCGTGCAGCAGAGTGTGCCCCTCTCGGGGCGCGGACTGCCCGGCATGCCGCTGGAGATGGAGGACGCCGACGGCGACGAGAAGCCGCGCTTCGACCGCGCGCGCAATCCCTGGTGGCGGCCCGCCGGCTCCGTGGGACGTGTGCTGCTGGGCGCCGGCGCGCTGATTGTGCTGTCGGTTTTCGCATTCTCCATTTATCGGTTCGCAAAATTTCTTGAACGCGACGCTCGTTTTCGCATTGCAGGCACGAGCAGCATCCAGGCGACAGGATTGTCCGAGGTGCGGCGCAGCGACATGCTGCCGATTTTCGGCGAGGATGTCGGGCGCAACATCTTCTTTGTGCCGCTGGCCCAGCGCCGCAATCAACTCGAACAGATTCCCTGGGTGGAGCGAGCGACGGTGATGCGCGTGTTGCCGGACCAGATTCGCGTGGCGGTGGTCGAGCGGCAGCCGGTGGCGTTTGTGCGTCACGGGCAGCAGATCGGTCTGGTGGACGCCAGTGGCGTGCTGCTGACCATGCCGGCGGCAATGATGGCGCAGCACCACTATTCCTTTCCTGTGCTGACCGGCATCGATGCCCGCGACCCGATGGCTTCGCGTCAGGCGCGCATGGCCGTGTATCTGCGCCTCCTGGACGAGCTGGACGCAAACGGTCAGCATCTATCCAATCAGATTTCAGAGATTGACTTGACCGATCCGGAAGATGCCCGCGTGATGATGCCGGAGCAGGGGGGCGACATTCTGGCGCACTTCGGTGAAGACCACTTCCTCGATAGGTATCAGCGCTACAAGGCGCACATCGCCGAATGGCGGCAGCAATATCCAAAGCTGGCTGCGGTGGATCTGCGCTATGACCAGCAGGTGGTGTTGCAGATGGCTCCCGGCTCAGGCCCTGAGCAGACAGCAATGAGTCCCGGTGACGGCAAGCCCGCGGCCAGCGAACCTGCGAAGACGCCTGCTTCAACGCCTGTAAAGGCGCCTCCTGCGCAGACGAGCGCGCGCCGCCACGCACCAGGCAGCAAGCCAGCCAGGCCGCACACCAGAGCCAGGGCTGCTGCGAAGACGCACGCCGCCAGAACCAGCGCCGCCAGGACAAGCACCGCCAAGACAAGCGCCGCAAAGATCAGGGAAAAGAAACGCGCAGCCGCCAAACGCGCAGCGCTCAACCAGCACCGGCAGAAGACCGCCACCACAGCCCGGCCGCCCGCAGTCGCGGGGCAAGGTCAGTGAGTCCCGAACGATGAGCCAGAAGCAGGACAACCTGATCGTGGTGCTCGACATTGGCAGTGCGTGGACGCGCGTGCTTGCGGCCGACCTGAATGAGGGTGCGCTGCGCTATCGCGGACACGGGGTGGTGGAGTCGGCGGGAATGCGCAAAGGGCTCATCTCCGACCTTCCCCCCGCAGCCAGGGCCGTGAAGGCGGCTATCGAGCGGGCGGAATGGGTGGCGCGCGCTAACTTCGATGAGTTGGCGGTAGGCGTTGGCGGGCCGCATATCCGCGGGCTCAATACCAACGGCGGCCTGGATCTGGGCAGCCGCATGCGCGAGATTACCAGCGAGGATGCGCGCGCCGCGCTGGATCGCGCACGCGCCGTGGAGCGGCCCCCGGACCGCGAGATTCTTCATCTGCTGCCGCGCCAGTTCATTCTCGATGACCAGCCTGGCATCTTCGATCCTGTAGGCATGGTGGGCGCGCGGCTTGAGGTGGATCTGCATATCGCGACCTGTTCCGGAAGCGCGCTGCAGAATGCGGTGACGTGCGCCAACCGCGCGGGACTGGAAGTGACGGAAGCGGTTCTGGAATCGATTGCCGCCGCCGAGGGCACGCTCTCCGCCGACGAGCGCGAGCTGGGCGTGTGCCTGCTCGACATTGGCGCCCACTCCAGCGACCTGGTGGTGTTTTTTGAGGGCGCCGTGGCGCACACGGCTTCGGTTCCCGTGGGCGGCGCGCACTTTACCAACGACCTTGCAGTGGGCCTGCAGATGCCCGTGGCCCAGGCCGAGGATCTGAAGCGCCAGTATGGCCACTGCGTTGTAACAGCCGTGCCGCAGGAAGCGGAGATTGAGATTGCCAATCCAGAGCCGCAGCGGCTCGCACTGCGCACCATTGCGGAGATACTGGAGCCGCGGGCGCGCGAGCTTTTGCATTACGTAAAGGAGAGTTTGCGTCACGGTGGAGTGGTGGATGCCCTGGGCGCAGGGTGCGTGCTCACAGGCGGCGGAGCCGCTTTGCCCGGTATGCTGGACGTGACCGAGAGCCAGTTGCGGGTTCCGGCGCGGACGGGAATGCCGGTGCGGCTTTCCAACATGCCGGGCGAACTGATCAACCCCAGCTTTGCCACCGCCATTGGAATGCTTTTGTATGCCCACCGCACGCGGGTGACCCGCGCCGCGGAAAGCAATAGCCTGCGCGCCAAGCTGCGCGCGCTGTTTGCCGCGAGTTTCTAACCACGAGGAGGCCATGGCCGCAATGGATCAGAAGAAGAACGTAGCCGGAGAGATGCGCATCAAGCTTCACGAAGAGAGCCCGCGCGGCGCTCGCATCAAGGTCATCGGCGTGGGCGGTGGAGGCGGCAATGCCGTCAATCGCATGATTCAGGCCGGGCTGGAGGGCGTGGAATTCATCGCGGCCAACACAGACGTGCAGGCGCTGAAGCTGTCGCAGGCGCCGGTTAAGCTGCAACTGGGCGTCCGGCTGACTTCGGGCTTGGGAGCGGGCGCCAATCCCGACGTGGGCCGCCGCGCCGCGCTCGAAGATTCGGAAAAGATCATTGAGGCGCTTGAGGGCGCGGACATGGTCTTTGTCACTGCCGGACTGGGCGGCGGCACGGGCACGGGCGCCGCGCCGGTGATTGCCTCGCTGGCCAGCGAGATGGGCATCCTGACCGTGGCCGTGATTACGCGCCCCTTCGGCTTTGAAGGCAAGCGCCGCCTGCAACAGGCAGAGCGCGGCCTGAAGGAACTGCTTGAGAGCGTGGATACGATGATTGTGATTCCCAACGAGAAGCTGCTGGCCGTGGCCAAGGATGCCGGTTTCTTTGAGAGTTTCCGCATCGCCGACGACGTGCTGCGCCAGGGTGTACAGGGCATTTCCGACATCATCACCATCCCCGGCATCATCAACCGCGACTTTGCCGATGTGAAGACCACTATGGCCGGCATGGGCCATGCCGTGATGGGCACCGCGGTGCGCGCGGGCGAGAACCGCGCCATTGAGGCGGCGCAGGCCGCCATGGCGTCGCCGCTGCTGGATGCGGGCGCGATTGACGGCGCGCGCGGCATCCTCATCAACATCACCGGCTCCAGCTCGCTTAAGCTCTCTGAGGTTAACGAAGCCTCGTCCTTGATTCAGTCCGCCGCCCATGAGGATGCAAACATCATCTTCGGCGCGGTGCAGGACGAGCGGATGGGCGATGAGGTGAAGATTACCGTGATCGCCACCGGCTTCCGCGACCAGATGCCGGAGCGGCGCGCGCGCATGCTGAATGTGGAAGAAGCGCCGGTCATCTCAGTGCCCGTGGTGGCTCCTGACAATTGGTTGTCAGAGCCCGAGCCGGTTGCTGCCGCTCCTGCGCCTGCGCGCTTCCTGAGCGAGGACGAGGAGTCTGGACGTTCAGCAACGGAAGCCGATGAACGCGAACTGGTGGGCGCGGCTGCCCGCCCGCAGTTTGCCGAGCTGGCGGAAGAGCCGGCCTACACCCCGCTGCCCAGAGACTACGCCGCTGACTTTGGCGATAGCGCGCGGAACGCGGGAGCGCAGGAATCGCATGCCGCGCAGCCCGCCGGTGCGGCCATTGCCGATGCGGCGGAAGAGGAAGAGCGCGACCTTGATGTTCCGGCATTTATGCGCCGGTTGCAGTTCTAAACTACGCCAGGAAAGCAAGTTGGCGAGTTGTACGGGCGATCGCATTCGCAGAAGAAGACGATAGTTGTAGTCCTGAAGTGCGCGCGAGTCGCCAATTGGCAGCTGGTTCAGACACAAGGTCGGTTATTGTATTAAGAGGCAATATCAGGCTGGCAGGCGGGGTGGGCGCCTGCTGAGCCGGCCGCAAGGCTTCAAATGCGCTTCCTGTGAGCGGACGCATGGCAAAAGATCCAATTTTGAGAGGATGTTGACTGGATGAGACTGTCTTGCGTTTTGGCATTGGGGCTGGTTTGGGCAGGGCTTGGGGCAGGCGCGAACCGAGCTGTCGCGCTGGATGCTCCACACACATTGCATCATGCGAAGCCGGCAAGTCAGCACCTGTCCAAAACCACCCACGCGAGAAAGCACAGGACGACGGCGCATCGCTCCGCTGCCAGAACCGCGACAACGCATGCGCGTTCCGGCAAGGCGCAGGGCAGGACGACGCAGACAAAAGCGGCCTCGGCGCGGCGTCAGTCCCACACGGCCGGCAGCGGAGGAGCGTATGTGCGCCGGGCCGGACTACGGGTACGCCGCCATCGCTACTATGAGCGCTTCACTGCCAGTTCCTTCGTCAACGGAGTTGTAGGCGAAGGCGACATGACCGCCGGCGAGGACCCGGTGGTTCGCCAGGCCGCTATGGACGCCCTTGGCGACATGAACGGCACGGCCGTTGTCATCAACCCATCCAATGGCCGTATTCTGGCCATGGTCAACCAGAAGCTGGCGCTTTCGCCGGGCGCTGAACCCTGTTCCACCATCAAACTTTCCGTGGCCCTTGCAGCTCTCTCTGAAGGGCTGGTCACGCGCGATACGCCGGTACAGCTCGCCGGTTTTCGCATGAACATGACTGACGCCATCGCCCACAGCAACAACCTTTATTTTGAAGAGCTGGGCAGGGAGCTGGGCTTTGAGCGCGTGCGCCATTATGCCACGCAGTTCGGTCTCGGCGAGCTGGCCGGTTATCACATCGAGGGCGAGCAGTTGGGAACCTATCCCGATCACGAGTTGCCCGCTTCAGAGGGTGGCGTGGGCCGCATGTGCAGCTTTGGCCAGGGAGTCTCCATGACGCCGCTGCAACTGGGCGCTCTTGTGGCCGCCATCGCCAACGGCGGAACTCTCTACTATCTGCAGCATCCGACCTCGACAGAAGACGTGGCCGCGTTCCAGCCCAAGGTCAAGCGGACCCTGGACATCGCCCGTTATGTTCCTGACCTGCAAGATGGCATGGCCGGCGCGGTCGAGTACGGAACGGCGCGACGGCTGCGCGCCAACTTCCACGAGCTGCCCGTCTTTGGCAAAACCGGCACCTGCTCTGACAAAGGCACACGCTTCGGCTGGTTCGCCGCCTATTCTGACACACCGCAGGGCAACCTGGTGACGGTCTTCTTCCTCGAAGGCGGCCGGCCCACCTTCGGTCCCCGCGCCGCCGAGTTGACCGGCGAGTTCTACAAGAATCTCTGGGACCGCAACTACTTTGCAGGCAAGGGGCCTGAACAGGCTCATGCGGCAGCCGCGCCAGCGGCGGCCGTCAGGTAGAGCCGAGTCCGCAGGAAGTACGCACAGGCCGCTTTCGGGCGGCCTCTGTCTTTGGGCGAGCTGTCGCGAACATACACTGCAACGAAATCGCCGGTGAATCATCCATACTGTAAGCCCCCGTACAACGCCTGACATTGCTTGTCAGCCTGCCCGGTGTGCCTATCCAGATCGCGCGCGAACGGACGTATCTTCTATGGCACTGCCCACACACATTCTGATGGTCTACGGCTACCTGCTTCTGTTCGGCTGGGTGCTGGTGGAGCAGCTGGGGGTCCCGCTGCCGGCTTCGCCGGTTCTGCTGGCAGCCGGAGCGCTCTCGGCCGAGCATGAGATCAGCTTCGCCCTGGCGCTGCTGGCCGGGCTGATTGCAGCGCTCTTGGCAGATAGCGCCTGGTTCCTCATCGGGCGTAAGTATGGCCACCATGTGCTGCGCATCCTGTGCAAACTCTCTCTGGAGCCGTCGAGTTGCGTGCGCACCACGCAGAATTCATTTGGCCGCCGCCGCGCCGTGACCCTCATGATTGCCAAGTTTGTGCCTGGCCTGGCCACGCTGGCCCCGCCGGTTGCGGGCGAGAACGGCATGGCCTTCGGGCCGTTCCTGCTGTTCGACGGCATTGGCTCGCTGCTGTGGGTGGGCGGCTTGCTCGTCGGGGGCAGGCTGTTCGGCGATGCGCTCAAGCGCGATCCAAACCTGCTGAACTGGGCGGGGCGGTTCTCCGGCGCGCTGCTTGCTCTGGGCATTGCCGGTTTCTTCCTCGCCCGAATCTACCGCCGCCAGAGCTTCCTGAGGAAGCTGGTGGACGCGCGCCTGGAGCCTGAAGACCTGAAGCGTCAGCTTGACGCAGGCGAGAATGTCTATATCGTGGACCTGCGCCACCCACTGGAGCTTCTGCCCGATCCGTTCACGCTGCCCGGCGCGCGCCACTTCACGCCGGAAGCGCTCGCCGCGCACAGTAGCGAGATTCCGCGGGACCGCGACGTGGTCCTCTACTGCACGTGCCCCAGCGAGGCGACAGCAGCCAAGACCGCCATGACGCTCCACAAGCTGGGCATTGAGCGCGTGCGTCCGCTGCGCGGCGGCTTTGACGAGTGGAAGCGCCTCGGCTACCCAATGGACGCAGTCGAGCCGGCGATGCCGGCGATTGACTGACCGGCTGCTGGTCGCTCAAAGAGGCTTTCACGTTCAAATCATTCAGGTATATCGGCGTCCAGGGCGGACGCCGCATCGCTCTGGTTATGCCCCGTCGCTGCCAAAAGACTTAGTATGAGGAAGGGCGGTGACCACCGCACGGAGCAGACTTCATTGGCTTACGACGATTTGCGCGACTGGATCAAGACACTGGAAAAGCAGGGCGAACTCAAGCGCATCCGCGAAGAGGTTTCGCCGGAGCTGGAGATTACGGAAATCACCGACCGTGTGTCGAAGATCGGCGCGGGCAAGGGCACCGAGACAAAAGGGAAGTACGCGCCCGGCGGACCGGCGCTGCTGTTTGAGAACGTGAAGGGCCATCCGGGCCACAAGGTCTTCATCAACCAGTTCGGCAGCGAGCGGCGCATGGCGCTGGCTCTTGGTGTGGAGCGCCTGGACGAAATCGCCGAGCGCATCCAGGGCCTGATGAACCTCAAAGCCCCCGAGGGCCTGTTTGACAAGCTCAAGATGCTGCCTCAGTTGGGCGCGCTCACCAGCGCTTTTCCCAAGACAGTGAGCGCAAAAGATGCACCGTGCAAAGAGGTCATCGTTCGCGACAACTTCGACTTGAGTGCGCTTCCCATCCTCAAGTGTTGGCCGCACGACGGCGGCCCGTTCATTACGCT
>JAJXXG010000697.1 GCA_021781255.1 Acidobacteriota bacterium | reverse complement strand
CAGCCAGGACACCGCAAACGACCTGTCAGTGGCCGTCGGCAAATCGGTGGTCCTCGATCTTGCCCGTCCTGTAAAGCAGGTCGTTGTCGGTCTGGGTGACATCGCAGAGGCGACCGTCGTGAGCCCGACCCAGGTCCTGGTAAATGGGAAGGCTCCCGGCGAAACCACTCTGATCCTTTGGGACGTCAGCGGCGGCCGTCAGTTCTTCAACGTCACGGTCAGGCCCAGCACGTTTGCAACCAACGACCTACTGACGGGCATCCGGCGCGAGCTGAGAGCAGAACTCCCCGGGCAGGACCTCAGGATCAGCGAAGAAAACGGCAATCTCTTTCTCCGCGGGACGGTGAAAGATCTAAACAGTTCCAACCGGGCCGTGCAGATCGCGTCCACGGGCACGAAAGGCAAGATCGTCAACCTGCTCAACGTCAATGTGCCGGCTCCTGAACGGCAAATCCTGCTCAAGGTGCGCTTTGCCAGCGTGGATCGCAACAAGAGCCTGCAGCTTGGCATGAACCTCTTCAGTACAGGGTTTGGAAATACCATTGGCCAGATTTCAACGGGTCAGTTCTCCCCGCCATTCGTTACTGCTGGCACCGGGGCCGGAGGCGCCACGGCGTCATTGTCAAACGAGCTTAACCTCTTTGCCTTTTATCCGGGCATCAACCTGGGTGCAACAATCCAGGCTTTGGAGCAAAAAGGGCTCGTGCAGATACTTGCTGAACCCAACGTGCTTGCGGAAAACGGCAAGCAGGCCAGCTTCCTCGCCGGCGGAGAATATCCGTTCCCCATGGTTCAGGGTGGGGGAATCGGCGGAGCCGCAGCGGTTACGATTATGTTCCAGCAGTACGGCGTTCGCCTGAATTTTATCCCCACGATCACTCCGCGCGGAACCATTCGTCTGCAGGTTGCCCCTGAAGTCAGCGCACTGGACTTCACGAATGCGGTCGAGATTTCCGGTTTCTTGGAGCCCGCAATCTCCGTTCGCAGGGTAAAGACAGAGGTTGAGCTGGGCGATGGGCAAAGCTTTGCCATCGGCGGGTTGCTCGACAACCGCGATACTGAAACTTTCCAGAAGATTCCCTTCCTTGGGGACATTCCGATTCTTGGCAAGTTTTTCCAGTCAACATCAAAGACCCGGACCAATAGCGAGCTCATTGTCATCGTGACTCCTGAGATCGTTGCACCCGCGCCGGCAGGCACGGCGATTCCTGTTCCAAAATATCCTTCGCAGTTCCTGCCTCCAAACTCCGACACTCCAATGCACACACCGGATGCAAAAACGGCTGAGTCTACTCCGGCGCCCGCGCCCGCGACCATGCCGATTGAGCAGTTGATGGACAGCATGAAGCCCGAGACTCAGCTGTCCGGCGGCTCTGGCGGCAGTTCCGGTTACACTTCGACTGGCATGTCACCTCAATCGCCGCAGTGATATCTGCGAACATGAAGTAGACATCCATGCGCATAACCACTTCCTCAACCGTGATCAGCGTGAGCCCCGCCAACAAAGCGGGGCTCCTGTTTTGCGGCCAACAATCGCCACTTACCCATGCGCCTTTCTATTCGCTGTAGCGATGACACACCCGAATAACAAAGAAGAACACGAGGAGCACGATGGAACTTCCAAAGGGGCTACCTGAAAATAAGACTCAGCTTCGGGTTGTGAACACAAGCCGAAAGACTATGCTGGCCACAAACCTGGAGATCGCCGGCAGCGGCGCGAGGCGCTCAAAAGGGCTGCTCGGACGCAAAGGGCTGGCGCCTGGCGAAGGAATGTGGATCGTGCCCTGCGAGGCGGTGCATACCTTCTTCATGCGATTCCCGCTTGACCTCGTCTATCTAGACCGCAAGCATCAGGTAAAAAAAGTGCGCAGCAATGTGCCACCCTGGCGTCTGTCGGCCTGTCTCGTTGCACACTCGATCATTGAGCTTCCTGCCGGCACCATCCGCGACACGCAGACTCAGCCAGGGGATATCCTGGAGTTCAGCCCTGCGCCTTAGGGCACAAACCAGGGCATCCTGCAGCAAGAGTTCTGGACCAAACCGCAGTGGCTATACGTTCCGCAATCCCTGCTCATGCGACCGCACAATCATCCCCCGACACTTCCAACAGACAGGCCCGGGCCAGTCAGCATATGACTCCTTGCTTCACCCGGCATTCTCAAAAAGCCGCGCACTCCGAACCGCAAGAAATTCAACAGCCGTATCGCTTGCATATTTCAACGAATCAACATCTTACACTTTTGTGTCATGTATACGTGAGCAAGTCGCCACCACGCGAGGTGTATACACCAGTTTACACTCCCATTAGACTCCTCAAAGCGGAACTCATTCATTCTTAATGATATGGTGCAAAACTTAAGAATGGCACTATACTTGCTACTAATCGGGTACCGCTGCCTGCGGCTCGAAAAATCGAAAAAACATAGGAGATAGTGACAAATGAACAATCTGATGCTCAAGATGTATTTCAATCTGAAGAACCTTGTTGAGCGTGAAGAAGGCCAGGACCTGGTCGAGTACGCTCTCGTCGTGGCCATCATCGCTCTGGGCGCAACTGCCGGCATGGGCCTTCTCGCCACCGAAATCAACGACGCCTTCAAGTCCATCAGCTCTGTGCTCTCGACTGCACTGGCCTAGGCCCGAGTCAGCCTTGCCGAGAGGCCAGGCCCAACGCTTGCCTATACGCGCCAAGCCGACGAAGTCTGGCTGAAGCCGTCGAGGCAATCCCTAACACCCACATCAGAGTAAACGCTCTGCTTGCGGGTCGGCAGGAAGAGTTGATGATCTGCTCGCTGCAGTCATCAAGATGGATGTTACGAGGCGCTGCCCTAACCTCGAACCAAGGCTAAACGGTGCGTAGGTGAGGTCGGAACTCTCGCTTTTACTTAGGGGGAGAACTGAGACGCAAGTCGCAGTTCTCCCCCTCTACATTTGCTTCTTGAAGGCTGCATGCATCGCAGCCTGCCGTTCAGGCCCAGATCCTCAGCTTTGACTAAATTTGCTCTTCCCTACATTTCTTTGTGTTCATATTCGAATTCGTGGTATCAGGTTAATATGCTCCAGTCTTCCCCTTCCGCGTCCGGTCTCTCAATCCCGCTCATCGAAGGCAGCCTCACTCTCATAGCCGTAGCGGTTTCCTTCGCTTGGCCAAAGCTCGGATCGGGCTGGTTTGCTAGCATCGAGCGGCTCTTTGGGAAACTGGCCCGACGGAGGGTTCTTTCAGTCATCTTCGTTGGCCTCTCCGCGCTCCTGCTGCGTATGGCCTTCCTGCCCTTGTTCCCGATCCCCCTTCCGTTTATTCCCGATGATTTCAGCTTTCTTCTAGCGGCTGACACCTTTGCTCATGGGCGCCTGACCAATCCGACACCCGCCATGTGGGTCCATTTTGAGTCCCTCCAGATTGACATGAAGCCGACGTATACGTCGATGTACTTTCCTGGCCCGGGGCTGGTACTCGCTGCGGGCAAAGTGCTCCTTGGTCATCCATGGTTCGGCCTTCTCATCGCCAACGCTCTGATGTGCGCTGCAATCTGCTGGATGCTGCAGGCCTGGCTACCCGCTGGATGGGCGCTTCTTGGTGGAATCCTCGCCGTCCTTCGCATTTCGTTGTTCAGCTATTGGATCAACACCTACACCGGTGGCGGCGCAGTCTCCGCACTCGGCGGAGCATTAGTTCTGGGAGCTCTGCCGCGATTCATGAGGCATGCGCGATTTCGCCATGCCATGCTGCTTGCGATCGGCATCGTCCTTCTTGCTTATACGCGGCCCTATGAGGGCATGCTGCTTTGCCTTCCGGTTGCGGCGGCTCTGGGCCACTGGCTCATCAAGGAAAAAAACAGGCCGAGTGCGCTTGTTCTGCTCAAGCGCGCTGCGGTCCCACTGGCGCTTCTCATCGCCGCAGCCGCCTGGCTCGGCTATTACAACTATCGCGCCTTCGGCAGCCCCTTGACTTTGCCCTACACGATCAACCGCGATACCTATGCCGCGACGCCCTACTATATTTGGCAATCGCTTCGCCCCGAGCCCGTCTACCGCCACATCGAAATGCGGAATTTCTATGATCGCCACGAACTTGCTCTTTACCATGAAGCACACTCGCTCTACCGGTTCGTGCCCTTTTCGATCACCAAGGCTATCGCTGTGGTGTGTTTCTTCGCTGGATTCGCCTTGCTCATTCCTATCCTCATGCTCCGAAGAACGCTACTGGACCACCGCGTCCGCTTTCTAGTTTTATGTCTTCTCCTTCTGGCGGCCGGCATGTCCATTGAGATTTTTCTGCTCGCGCACTACACAGCACCATTTACTGTTGCCTTCTATGCTGTCGGGCTGCAGGCGATGCGCCATTTGAGGGTATGGGCCCCTGAAGGAAGAGCCGTGGGCAAGGGCTTGGTGCGTATGAGCATTGCCATCTGCGTCATCATGGCTGCACTGAGGGGGTTTGGCCAATTTCTGCCATTTCCGAGTGACCGGTCGCAAGGAGCAAGAGGGTTCTGGTGGTATGGACCTGATCACGCGGGCGTGGAGCGCGCCAAGACCGAACAGAAACTCGAAATGCTCCCCGGGAACAAGTTGCTTCTCGTACGTTATTCGCCCACACACGATGGCATCGATGAGTGGGTTTACAATGCTGCAGACATCGATCATTCAAAGGTCATCTGGGCACATGCAATGAGTCCCACCAGCGACCAGGAATTAGTCAACCATTACCAAGATAGACATGTTTGGCTTGTTGAGCCAGACGCGCAGCCGGTGAGGGTCACTCCATATCCATCTGCTGCACAGCTCACCATGGCCTCTCAGCAGAGTCTCGCTGCAAAGTAAAGCATAGGGCCGCACATGAAACGATTGTTTTCACCACATCTGCTATTGATGCTGTTAAGCATAGAAATCTCTATCGCATGGGGTTTTGCCCTCGGACGCAGCATCTCTGGCGGAACGGTAGACTTCCAGGCGCTCTATTACGGCACAAATTGTCTGATGCACCAGTGCGACCCCTATGACGCGAAAGCATTGGAGCATGCTTACCTCGCAGGGGGTGGGCAGAGTTCTTTGGGATCTATCCGAAACCGCACCATTCTCACTCTGTTCGTGAATCTGCCTACGGTTTTCGTCGTCGTTGCCCCGCTCGCGATGCTGCCCTGGGGAGTCGCCAATGCACTATGGCTGCTACTCATAATGGGCAGCTTCTTCCTTGCTGCATACCTGATGTGGAACCTTGGGACAAATTTCTCCCCTGCGGTTTCCCTTTTCCTTGTTTGCACTGTGCTAGTAAACAGCGAGGTGCTGTTGGGTACCGGAAATGCAGCCGGCATTGTGGTTAATTTCTGCGTCATCGGAATCTGGTGCTTGTTGCAGAAGCGGTATGCACTTCCAGGTATTGTGTGCCTTGCAATCAGTCTTATGATCAAGCCGCATGATGCTGGCTTTGTCTGGCTTTACGCGCTTCTTATTGGGGGTTTGCCTCGCAGGCGCGCGCTGCAGGCACTTGCGCTGACTGCTGTTCTAAGCCTGCTGTCAATCCTGTGGATCTCCTACGTTACGCCGCAATGGCTGCAGGAGCTACATGCAAATCTGGCATCAATTTCGACCCGCGGTGGCTTCAACGAACCCGGAGTTGAATCCGCAACGGGGCGGTCTGCCGGCATGGTCATCAGTCTGCAAGCAGCTTTCAGCGTCCTCCGTGACGACCCGCGTTTCTATAATTTGATGAGTTATCTTGCCAGCGGGGCACTATTGCTGGTCTGGGCAATTAAGACCGTGCGTACGCGGTTCACGCAGGAGGGCGCATGGCTGGCGCTCGCAGCGGTCTCGGCTCTTTCGTTGCTGCCTGTTTATCACAGGCCCTACGACGCAAAGCTTCTACTGCTCGCCGTTCCCGCATGTGCAATGCTTTGGGTCAAGGGTGGTATGAGGCGATGGCTCGCGCTAGGCTTGACCTCAGCGGGAATCCTCTTCACGAGCGACATTCCTCTGGCGATTTTGGTCACACTCACAAAGAATTTGAACTTCTCAACGGCCAACTTGACCGGAAAGCTGATGACCATTCTGCTGCTGCGGCCGACAGCATTGGTGCTGCTTGCCATGGGATGTTTCTATTTGTGGGTGTATGTACAGTACGATCCCGGCCAAGCCACCACAGTGGAGCATGGTAACGCTGCAGAGAAACGGATTGCGTCCGCAACCACATAACCCTGCGCGCCCGTGCTGGCGCTGATAGACTCTGAGCGTGCCTGAAGAAACCAAGCCTCCCGTCTTTCTGCTCGATACGATGTCGTTCATTTTTCGCGCTTATCACGCGATGCAGCGCAGCCGTCCCATGTCCACGCGCTCAGGGCTGCCCACGGCGGCGACCTACGTGTTTGTGAACATGATTCGGAAGCTGCGCCAGGACTTTGCGCCGCGCTACTTTGCCGCCGTATTCGATGTAAGCGGCGAGGTGTTTCGCGACGAGCGGGCGCGCTCGCTTGGCACCATGCGCAAGTGGAATGGAAAGACGCAGAGCTTTGAAGAAGTGAGCTACGAGGGCTACAAGGCCAATCGCGAGGCCATGCCCGAGGACTTGCGACGCCAGATTCCATACATCCGCCGCGCGCTTGAGGCGCTGCGCATTCCCATCCTCGAAGCCGAAGGCTTTGAGGCCGATGACGTGATTGGGACGCTGGCCCGCAAGGCGGCGGAGAAGAATCATGAGGTCTTCATCGTCTCCGGCGACAAGGACATGATGCAGCTTGTCACGCCGCACATCAAGATTCTCAATCCGCAGAAAGACAACCTGGTTCTCGACCCTGCCAAAGTGGAGGAAACGCTGGGCGTGCCGCCGGAAAAGGTTGTGGATGTGATGGCTTTGCGCGGCGACTCGGTTGATAACATCCCTGGCGCGCCCGGCATTGGAGATAAGGGTAGCGTGGAGCTGATCCAGCAGTTCGGCAACGTGGAGGCAGTGCTTGACAGAGCAGCCGAGGTTAAGCGCAAGAGCTATCGCGAGTCGCTGGAGCAAAATCGCGACATGGTCATGCTGTCGAAGGAGTTGGCCACAATCGACAGCCGCGTGCCGCTTGAGCTGGATCTGCATGCAATGGAGACACAGCCGCAGGACAACGAAGCCTGCCGCGAGCTCTTCACCGAACTTGAGTTCACTTCAATGCTGCGCGACCTGGCGCCTGCCGCCGATGCAGCGCCGATCGAGCTGTTCGAGGAGCCGACGGAAGCACAAGCAGCCTTGTTCTACAAGGCTGCGCGCGCAGATGGCTTTGCGCTTGCGCTTGATACGCGAGCGCCAGCGCCGCAGGAAAGCGACGAGGACACGCCGGCGATGATGTCTTTGCTGGATGTGGCCGAAGCTGCAGAGAAGAAGGCAAGTTTCGCGCTGGGGGTCTGCGCGGAGCCCGCGATTGCGCTCCGTCTTCCATTCACTCCCGAACTGCGAGCGCTGCTGCAAGATGCCGCGGTTTCCAAGCAGGCCCACGACTGGAAGCGAGCGCTGCATGCGCTGAGTGAAGTTGGAGTTGATTTTCGCGGCACGGTTGACGACGCCATGTTGCTCTCCTACGCGTTGAATCCAACTCATGCGACACAGTCTTTGGCAGATGTGGCTGCGCGCCACGGCCAGGCTGCGCCCGCGTCGCTGGCGGCTGCGGCTGCAGCTGTGCGCGCACTGGTTCCAGACCTGCTCAGGAAGGCGCAAAAGGTTGGAGTCGAGAGCGTATACAGGGACATTGATCTTCCGCTCGCGCCTGTGCTTTACCGCATGGAAAAGGCTGGAGTGCGCATCGACACAGCCGTTCTTGCTGCGTTGTCAAAGCGCTTTGCGTCAGAACTAGAGCGCCTGAGCGAGCGCATTTTCGCACTCGCAGGACGCCGCTTCAACATCAACTCACCCAAACAGCTGGGCGAGGTCTTGTTCACTCATATGGGTCTGCCCGCGCCTGCAAGCCGCGGCAAGGGCAAAGCCACTTCGACCGCCCAGGATGTGCTGGAGCAGCTTGCCGAAAAGCATGAGGTCCCAGGACTCGTGTTGGAGTTCAGACACCTCTCCAAGCTGAAGTCGACCTACATTGATGCCCTGCCGCTGCTGGCCGATGCGAACTCGCGCGTGCATACTACCTTTCAGGCAGCGGCCACTGCGACAGGCAGACTCTCTTCGGTCAATCCAAATCTGCAGAATATTCCAATCCGCACTGAGTTGGGTCGTGAGATA
>JAJXXG010001009.1 GCA_021781255.1 Acidobacteriota bacterium | reverse complement strand
TGCTGCTCCATCAGGCGGCGCGCGTCCTGCGGCCTGCGCGAGCGAATGGCGCGATAGATTTCGCGATGCATCTCCGCCGATTCGCGCAGATCGACGGCGCGCTCCACCGTCTTGCGGCGCTTGTCATACATGGACGAGGTGACCGTTTCCATGATGGCGGCGAGAATGGGATTTCCTGAAGCCTGCGCAATGATGCGATGAAACAGCACGTCGTGGATCAGGTAGTCGGTCGGGTTCTCCACGGCGGCAAACATCTCGGCCACTTCCTCGGCAAGCGCCGCGTGATGCTCTTCCTTGCTGCGCTCGGCGGCCAGAGCGGCCAGGTTGCTCTCAAGAATGATGCGCGCCTCAAACATCTGCCAGGACTGGAAGCCGTGGAGCGCGCCCATGAAGCTGAGCGAGGCCTTGCCCAGGTCCGGTGGCCCCTCGGCGACAAACGTGCCGATGCCGTGGCGGATCTTCATGACGCCCATGGCGGCCAGGTATCCGATGCCCGTGCGCAGGCTTGCGCGGCTGATCTTGAGGGTGCGCGACAACTCGCGCTCGGGGGGGAGCTTATCGCCCGCCTGCAGCGTACCACTCTCGATGAGAGAGCGTACGTGGTTGACCACTTGCATGGTCCGGTGGGTTTCGGGCAGATCCTGTTTCCCCCGTGGCATAGACAGCGGACGCTTTCCTGTAAATCTTTCCTGAGATTGAGGAACACTAGAAGAGTACCACTGAAGGCGCACAGCGATGCAGCAAAAATGGGTGAATCTTCCTCAAGACAGGCTCAGGCTCGATGTGTATACTTGTGGTCTGACCTCCATACAGGTCAGACCACAGCTCTGCGAAACCAAGAGGTAGCGTTGCAGCCATGCTGATCCATGAAGACCGCCTGTTCCCTGCCGAGCCCGACACACGCAAGATTGCCCAGGCGCTTTATCGCCACGTACGAGCGTTGCCCATCGTGAGCCCGCACGGACACACGCAGGCGTCATGGTTTGCCGGCAACGTGCCGTTTCCTGACCCGGCCACGCTGTTTGTGCAGCCGGACCACTACGTCTACCGGATGCTGTACAGCCAGGGCGTGTCGATGGACGATCTCGAGATTGGCCAGCCGGAGGTGAAGAATCCGCGCAAGGTATGGCGCATCTTCGCCAGTCACTACCATCTCTTCCGCGGCACGCCCACGCGCATGTGGCTGGACTACGCCTTTCAGGAGCTGTTCGGCCTTACGGAGCGGCTGGAGGAGAAAACCGCCGAGTTGTACTTCGACACGATTGCCGCCCGGCTGCAGACGCCGGAGTTCCTGCCGCGCGCACTTTACGAGCGCTTTGGTCTTGAGGTGCTGGCGACGACGGATTCGCCGCTGGATTCACTGGAGCATCACAGGGCAATCCGCGAGTCGGGATGGAAGGCGCGCATTCTGCCCACGTTCCGGCCCGATGCGGTTGTCGATCCTGAATTTACGGGCTTTGCCGGCCTGATTGCCAGGCTGGGTGAAAACACCGGCGAAGACACGGCCACGTGGGCTGGGTATCTGAATGCGCTGCGGAAGACGCGCGCCCGTTTTCGCGAACTGGGCTGCACGGCGACCGACCACGGACACCCGACCGTGCAGACTGCGGACCTGACGCGCGCGGGTGCGGAGTTGCTGTTCAAGAGGGTGCTGGCAGGCAAGGCCGATGGCGCGCAGCAGGAGCTGTTCCGCGCGCAGATGCTGACCGAGATGGCGCAGATGAGCGTGGACGACGGCCTGGTGATGCAGATTCACCCGGGCAGCACACGGAACCACAATCGCAAAGTGTATGAGCGTTATGGGCGCGACACCGGAGCCGACATTCCCCGGCCAACAAACTACGTGGACGCGCTGCGCCCACTGCTTGATCGCTTTGGCAATGAGAGCAGGCTGACGATTATCCTTTTCACGCTGGATGAGTCCACCTATGGCCGGGAGCTTGCGCCGCTGGCCGGGCACTATCCCAGCCTGCGGCTCGGGCCGCCGTGGTGGTTCTTTGACAGTCCTGAGGGCATGACGCGCTTTCGCGAGCAGACGACGGAGACGGCGGGCTTCTACAACACGGTGGGCTTCAACGACGACACGCGGGCCTTTCTTTCCATTCCTGCACGCCACGATGTGGCGCGGCGCATGGATTGCGGGTTTCTGGCGCGGCTTGTGGCCGAGCATCGGATGGAGGAAGATGAAGCATTCGAGGTGGCGCACGATCTGGCTTACGGGCTGGTAAAGAAAGCCTATCGGCTGTAAGGAGAGAAGCATGGCTGGCGGAATCGCTTCAGGCGCGCAGGCGACTGAGGAAGTTGAACCCGGAGCGCGCTCAGGGCGCGTGCGCTGGACGATCTGCGCCATGCTGTTTGTGGCCACGTCGATCAACTACATGGACCGCCAGGTGATTTCGATTCTGAAGCCCACGCTCGAACAGAGCATCGGCATGACGGAAGTGGGCTATGGCTACGTGGTGGACGCTTTTCAGATTGCGTACGCGCTGGGCCTGCTGGCTGCCGGACGCCTGGTGGACAAGGTTGGAACGCGCATCGGCTACATGATCATCATGGCGGTCTGGAGCCTGTCTGCGATGGGCCATGCGCTGGCCAACACGGTGCTTGAATTCGGCGTGGCGCGCTTTTCGCTGGGGCTTGGCGAGTCCGGCAATTTTCCCGCGGCAATCAAGACGGTGGCGGAGTGGTTTCCGCAGAGCGAGCGCTCGCTGGCCACGGGCCTGTTCAACTCCGGCGCGAACCTGGGCGCGATTCTGGCTCCGATCATCGTGCCTTGGATTACGCTGCGCTATGGCTGGCATGCGGCATTTTTGACCACCGGCATCTTCAGCGCTGTTTGGATTCTGTGGTGGTTTCGCAACTATCGCAAGCCCGCGGAACACCCGACTCTGACCGGCGCGGAGCTGCGCTACATCTACCAGGAAGCGGCCGCGCAGATGGGGCCTTCTGTACACTGGCGGCGGCTGATGGGCTACCGGCAGACGTGGGGCTTCTCGCTGGCCAAGTTTCTGACCGATCCGATCTGGTGGTTCTATCTGTTCTGGCTGCCGTCGTATTTCAACGCGCGCTTTCATCTGGATCT
Source organism: Acidobacteriota bacterium (assembly GCA_021781255.1). Next base: position 5,123 of record JAJXXG010001009.1, on the reverse strand, counting down.
TTCGCATCTTGGCCTGCCGCTGATCGTCGTCTACAACGCATCGGCAGTGGGCAGCATTGGCGGAGGCTGGCTGCCTGCGCCGTTTCGCCGCCTGGGGCTTTCGCCGGCGCAGGCGCGGCTGGGCGCGATGCTGCTGTGCGCCTGCGCGGTGCTGCCCATCTTCGCCCTCGTTCACGTCCAGTCGGAGTGGTCGGCGATTGGGTTGCTCAGCCTGGCTGCGGCGGCGCACCAGGGCTGGTCTGCCAATCTCTTTACCACAGCCTCTGATATGTTTCCCCGCAGCGCCGTTGGCTCGGTAACCGGCATTGGCGGGATGGCCGGGTCGGTCGGCGGCGCGCTGCTGGCCTTTTATGCGGGCCACATTCTGCAATTGACGCACAGCTATGCCAGCCTGTTTGCCATCGCCGGAAGCGCATATCTGCTGGGCCTCGCGATTCTGTATGCGCTCGCCCCCGGGCTGAGAAAGGTGGAGTTTGCCCTATGAGCCTCTACTGCGCGACTGGAAGCGCCGACACCGATTTGTCCTCACTGCAATTGAAGGACCTGCTGGATGAAAGTCTGGCCAAACTCGGCCAGCGCAATCGCGTGCTCGCCGTGCCGCCAGACATGACGCGCCTGCACTCGCAGGCTGGCGAACTGACGCGCTGTGCATGGCAGCACTACGGCGACGGCTTGAAGACGGTGCTGCCTGCGCTTGGCACGCATGCGGCGATGACGCCCGCGCAGATGACGCACATGTTTGGCGACGTGCCGCAGCATCTGTTCCGCATGCACGATTGGCGCAACGACATCGAGACCGTCGGAGAAGTCCCCGCTGAGTTCATCCGTGAGCAGTCAGAGGGCAAGCTCAACTACGCGTATCCTGCGCAGGTGAACCGGCTCATCTCGCAGGGCGGTTATGATCTGATTCTTTCCATTGGCCAGGTAGTGCCGCATGAAGTGATCGGCATGGCGAACTACAACAAGAACATTCTGGTGGGCACGGGAGGACGCGAAGGCATCAACCGCAGCCATTATCTGGGCGCGGTGTATGGAATGGAACGCATCATGGGCCGCGCCGATAACCCGGTGCGCAATGTTTTGAATTATGCATCCGACCGCTTCCTGCGCCATCTGCCGATTGTGTATGTGCTCACGGTGGTGGGACGCAGGGCGGGAGGCGGACTTGCGGTGCGCGGACTTTACATCGGCGATGATGTGGAATGTTTCCACCGCGCCGCTGAGCTGAGCCTGAAGGTCAACTTTGAGATTGTCGATGAGCCGATTCGCAAGGCGGTCGTGTATCTCGACCCGCAGGAGTTCCACTCCACGTGGCTGGGCAACAAGGCCGTTTATCGCACGCGCATGGCGCTGGCCGATGGCGCGGAGCTGATCATTCTTGCGCCCGGCGTGAAGGAATTCGGCGAAGACAGGACCATCGACGCATTGATCCGCAAGTACGGCTATCGCGGCACGCCTGCAACGCTGGCGGCAGTCGATAAGCATGACGATATCGCCGGCGATCTGAGCGCCGCCGCGCACCTGATACATGGCTCATCGGAAGGGCGCTTCAGAATTGTGTGGTGCCCCGGCAGCCTGAGCAGGCAGGAGATCGAGGGCGTTGGCTTTGAGTACGGCGATTTGAGCACGATGCTTGCGCGCTATGACCCGCAGAAGCTCGCGCAGGGCTACAACAGCGTCGAAGGCGAAGAAGTGTTTTTCATTGGCAATCCAGGATTGGGGCTGTGGGCACATCGCAGCCGGCTTTGAAACGGGAGAGAACATGGGGAATGGAAGTTTGAAGCTCGGAAAGTTTTCTGTCGGTACAGGCGACAGGTTTGCGCATCAGGCCAAGGCGCAGTTGCAGGCCTGCATCAAGGCTCTCGATCACGGCGTCGAGATCGTTCCAGTGTGGAATAAATCGAATCGCGAGCACATGATTATCGGCTCTGAGCCAGCGTCTGTTCGGCAGGCCGCCGATGCCGCGGTGAATGCGCTTGGCTGGAGGCATGCCTACTTCTGCGACGCCGACCACATCACCATCAAGACGGTGGACCGCTTTCTGAGCGCGTGCGACTTCTACACGATTGACGTGGCGGACTTCATCGGCGAGGCTGCGGCAGAGCCGGACATCGATGGCTTTGTGAAGAGCCACGCGCAGTTGCAGGGCCGCATTCAGTTGGAAGGAATCGACGACGCCTTTGAGATTACGGCGCAGACGCTGCGACAGGCTGCGCGGAAATATCTGGGTGCGGTGAAGAAGGCCGGCGAGGTCTACCGCGCGATTCTGAATGCAAAGGGCGCGGGAAATTTTATCCCTGAGGTTTCGATGGACGAGACCGACAGTGCGCAGAGCCCGGTGGAGTTGCTGATTATTCTGGCGGCGATTGCCGACGAGGGCGTTCCCGTCCAGACTATCGCTCCAAAATTTAGCGGCCGGTTCAACAAGGGCGTGGACTATGTGGGCGATGTTGCCCAGTTCGAGCGCGAGTTCGCGCTGGACGTTGCCGCCATCGCGTATGCTGTGGCGCACTTTGACCTGCCGAACAACCTGAAGCTGAGCGTGCACTCGGGCAGCGATAAATTCTCAATCTATCCGGCGATTCATGCAACGATGAAACGCTTCAACGCCGGCGTGCATTTGAAGACCGCGGGGACGACGTGGCTGGAGGAGCTGATTGGCCTGGCTGAGGCAGGCGGGGACGGGCTTGCGCTGGCAAAGGAGATCTATGCCGAAGCCTTTGCGCATCGCGAAGAACTGTGCGCGCCCTATGCCACCGTGATTGACATTGACGAGTCCAGGCTGCCCACGCCAGCGGCGGTGAATGCGTGGTCCTCAGAACAGTACACAGCGGCGTTGCGTCATGTGCGCGGAGACGCGGCTTACAACAGCAGCCTGCGCCAGTTGCTGCATGTGGGCTTCAAGGTGGCCGCGAAGATGGGCAAGCGCTATCTCGACCTGCTGGAAGCCAACGAGGCTGTGATTGCACGAAACGTGACGCTGAATCTTTACGACCGCCATATCGCGCCTGTATTTCTTGGCTTCGGCGCATAGGCGCATCGCCATTCATCCAGCCATTGCAATGGAGACCTTATGAGTACAAAACTTCTTGACCTTGAAGGCAAAGTCGCGGTCGTTACCGGAGGCACCTCGGGCATTGGCCGCGCGATGAGCCTGGGCCTGGCCGAGGCCGGCGCTGCTGTGATTGCAACGGCGCGCCGCCAGACGCAGGTGGATGAGACCGCGAAGGAAATCGAGACGCGCGGACGCAGGACCTTGCGCCTGACTTCAGATGTGTGCGACCGCTCGTCGCTTGAGACCTTGATGTCCGCTGCGCTGGAGAGCTTCGGCAAGGTGGATATCCTCATCAACTGCGCGGGACGCATCAAGCGCACGCCAACGCTGACCATGGCGGAGGACGATTGGACTGCAATCCTCGACACGAACCTTACTGGGACGCTCCGCGCCTGCCAGGTGTTTGGCCGGCACATGCTGGAGCGCGAGCATGGCCGCATCATCAACATTGCCTCGCTCAATAGCTTTGTCGCGCTGAGCGAGGTGGCAGCTTACGCCGCAAGCAAGGCCGCCGTTGTATCGCTCACGCGCTCGCTGGCGGTGGAGTGGTCAAAGAAGGGCGTGACGGTGAACGCCATCGCGCCAGGTGTTTTCCGCACTGAGCTGAACGCCGCGCTGCTGGACAGCACGCCGCGCGGCCAGGAACTGCTGATGCGGACACCGATGGGACGCTTCGGCAAGACGGAGGAGCTTGTCGGAGCCGCTATTTACCTGGCCTCCGATGCGGCTTCCTTTGTGACGGGCCAAACGCTGGTGGTGGACGGCGGCTTTCTTGCAAGCGGCGTGAACCAGTAGTATTCAGCGCTCAAAATGAATGGGGCTGCATCCGCAAGACGCGGCCCCTCACTTTCTGCCTTGGCCGATATCACTTCAGCGAGACATTCGCTCCCGCTACCTTCATCATCGATTCGCCTTCGTCGGCGTGGATGACAACGCCCTGGCCCGCAACATCGGCATAGCCAATGGTCATCGCATTGCGCGCTGATCCTGACGTTGCACAGCACGACATTACGCACCGGCGCTTTTGGAAGGCCCATGATGGCCCCTGCGGATGCACCGCCGGCAGCCGTCACGTTCTCAATCGTGATGTCATGGAAGTGCGGCGTCAACCGCGTGACCGGCACGGTTGACACACCGCCCGCGGGCAGAATCCGCGGGTAGTACTCGCTGATGATGAGCGCGTTCTTGACGTTCTTCATCTGCATATCGCGGAAAACAAGGTTGTCTACATCGTTGCCGCGATCGCGGTTGGCCTTGACGCGCAGGCCGTTGTCGGTGCCGTCGAAGGTGACGCGCTCGGCACGGATGTTCTGCGCGCCGCCGTCGGGGCCGGGAGAATTGATCATCCCGGACTTGATGGCGATGTCGTGACCACTGCGCGCTCACCGCGGACAAGGATGCAAGCGGTCCGATTTATCCTGGCCGCCCCTGGCGCGCTGACGCGACGTTTGTCTTTCTCAACACGGAGCTGGGCGACCACCTTGCCCCGCAGGCTGGCGCGCGCGGCATCCGGGCGAAGCGCATTCGCTGGATACGGCCTACTATGCGGAGTACGCTTCCTGCGGCCCGGGCTCGCACCCGGGCGAGCGCGACCCGCATACACATCTACTCACGTCGGACCATGCGCGGCAATTTGCGCCTGAAATTTATTTGCGCGGCAGCGACCACTGGAACCCGCTCATTCCGCCGCAATCCGTGAAGTAGCCGCTCTGCGCCGGCGTGGGTGCGGATCAGACGTTGTAGGTGGACGAGGCTGTGCGGCCTCCGCGTCCTGTCCAGTTGGTGTGGAAGAACTCGCCGCGCGGCTTGTCGGTGCGCTCGTAGGTGTGCGCGCCAAAGTAGTCGCGCTGCGCCTGCAGCAGGTTGGCCGGCAGGCGGCCGGTGCGATAGCCGTCAAAGAATGCGAGAGCGCTGGAGAAAACAGGCGTGGGCACACCGAGCTGCACGGCATGCACCAGGGCTTCGCGCCAGGATGCCTGATACCGATTGAGCGCGTCGAAGAAGAAGCTGTCGAGGAGGAGATTCTCAAGCGCGGGATTCTTGTCGAAGGCTTCCTTGATTTTGCCCA
>JAJXXG010000005.1 GCA_021781255.1 Acidobacteriota bacterium | reverse complement strand
AGGTCGTCCCCGGCCACGTCACAACATTTGCTTACCTGCAGGACCTCTATGTCCGCGGCAAGGCCGGCTTCGAGGCCACCGTCCTCACCATGAACACGCGCGCCGCCACGCTCTTCGAGGGGTTGGCCAACAACGCCATTCTCATCGCGCACGGAGTAACTGAAGTGGAACAGTTGCCCGACGAAGATCTCCAGATCGGCGTGCTCCTTGCCCTGTTGCAGGATGACGCCAAGAATCAGTCGTCCTATCTCACCTGGGGCGAGGGACGCCCGCAGCCCGAGGTCGCTGCCACGCTGCGCCGCGATTTCCTGGTCACAGCAGAGCGCGCCGATAAGTTGTCCGGCGCCTGGGGACGCCATCCACTCTTAGGCCGCATGTATCTCCCCGCCTACCGCTCCGGCACCGAGAAAGTCGCGGAACTTCGCCGCACTTACCCTCCCGCCCGCGTCCTCCCGGCTATCTACGGCTGCAACGGATTGGTCGACATTCAAACCATCGACCAGGTTTTGAAGGCTTAGTCGGTACCGTATCTGGTCCAGCCCGCACACGAAAAATGGGCGCCCCACCCTCGCGACGCCTTTGTTCTTGTCGCTAGTGTCCCGAGTCAGAAGTTCGCTCAATAAATGAATTGTCATCCTGAGCGGAGTTTGGCCTGTTTTTGGCCAAACGGAGCCGAAGGATCTGCGGTTGTTCCTCAACGAATCTCTGACTCACCACATTAGGGTGGGAAAGCACGAACCCCTATCACCCTCTGTCTTCGTTTTGTAGCGCTGGCTTCAGGCTTCTACAAGCCGCGCCATGATGCGCAACCCTACCCCACCAACCCCACAATCAAGCCGCTCGGCCCAGGCAGGTTGATCCGGCGCACCTCCGCAAACCCGGCATCCTTCATCCAGGCAGCAAGTTCGGGCTCGTTGTAACTGGCGCCCACTTCGGTGCCCACCAGCATATTCACTGAGAAAAGCGCCGCTTGCAGCGGCCCCGTCTTGTCGGCATTCAGAATGAACTCCTGCACTGACAACCGCCCGTTCGGCGCCAGTGCCTTGCGGGCGCGCCGGAACATCTCCCGGTTCTGCTCCTCTGAGAAGCTGTGACAAATCTGGTTCAGCATGATGATGTCGTAGCCGGAGCCATAATCGTCGTGCAGCATGTCTCCACTGCGAATGCTCACCTGTGCCGCCACACCCGCCTTGTTCACGTACTCGGTCGTCAGCGGCGTCACCCCGGCTAGATCCAGAATCTCGCACTTCACATCGGGACTGGCCTTTGCGAACGCGATGGAGTAGATACCGGAACCGCCCCCTAGGTCGAGGACGCGGCGAACGCCCTCCGTGCCCAGCGCTTTCACCACCAGCGGAGCGCGATCTCTGGCGATATTCTGCATGGCGGCAATAAAGTTGGTCGTCCACTCGGGATTCTGGTCGAGGTCAATCTGAACGCGGGTTCCAGCTCGCACGGCCTCGGTCAGCGTGCTCCAGCGATGCCAGATGTTGGCCATATGCAGCAGGCCGTTGCGTTGGTTATCTTTCGAACCCTCGGCAAAAAAGCGCGCCGTCTCGGCAGTGTTGCTGTACTTGTCGCCGCTCTTCTTGAGCAGCCCGAGAGCAACCAGCGCATTCAGCAGAATGCCTGCGCCGCGCGCACTTGCGCTGATTTTCTTCCCCACGTCCTCGGCGCTCGCGCCCTCCCTTACCGCTGTAAAAATGTCCAGTTCAAGCGCCGTAAGAAGGCACCGGCTCGGCATGTTGGCGCCGATCATCTCATTCAGGCGATCCGGCAATACTCCTGCTCTGTCGCGGGCAGCCATGGCCGCGCGAAACTTTTCTCCATGCTCTTGCGACATGGCCCTCATCGCGGCGGCGTCCTTCCACACCAGCCGATCAACGGGCTTGCCCTCAGCTAAATGCTTGCTCACGATCTCCTTGACATCACCCGGCTGAACGCGCCGGTACCATACACCCTCTGGATAGACCACCATCACTGGCCCTTCGTCGCACAGTCCCAGGCAGCCGCACGTCGTCAGTTGCACATCGTTGCCCATGCCGCGCGCCTGTAACTCGCGATCCAGCTCCCCCAGCACTGCCATTGACCCGCTGGCCGGGCAAGAAGCGGCGCCCTCCGGCTTCTGCTGAGTGCAGACAAATAGATGAAAGCGGAACGGCTCCATCGCAATCTCCTATCCCAGTATCTAATTCCAGTTCGCGATCCCAGTTCCTTGGCCGCAAATCAATGTTAGCGTCTCATGCTGCAGCCCGCCGATGGCGCAGCCGAAGGGAACCTGTGGTAGCCCGCACTTTCGTCGAATCGCCGCCGTCGCCGATCGGAGCGAGCAGGGGCCTTCAGTCCCCTGAGAGCCTGTTTACAATCTCCCGTTGCGTGAAGACTTAGTCCGCCGAAGGCGGACCCTGGTCGTTGAAAAACCCGGTGTTTTGAAAGGGCACGAGTTTACTCGTGCCGCAAACCTCGCAAAATGAGCGCGGCTTTAGCCGCCGAGGGATGTATTTCGACTCCTGCTGAACTTTGTCAGCAATCTGAGTCCGCCGAAGGCGGACCCTGGACGGTAGCCCCAGACTGGCAAGCCTGGGAAAAGTCGTGTTATTCAGTGTGTAGCCCGCTTTAGCGGGCGTAAGAATGCCTTCTAAATGAGATCATAAACAGGCTCTAAGGCTGGTTCTAGTGTCCTGCTTCTGAAGTTCGCATCATAAATGCGCTGTCATCCTGAGCGAAGTTTGGCGCGTTTTGTGCGCCAAACGGAGTCGAAGGACCTGCATTTGGGGCCTTCGAATTTTGCAACAAGCTTCTGAGACACCACACTAGCGCCATACGCCATCGGAGCCATCGTGCGATCCGGTATTGGTCGACCGAGGCGAAAGCGTACTCCTGGCGTTGGTGAATACTCTGCTCACCCCTGACGCGATACCCGGCATGGACACGATGACCGCAAGAGAGACCAGGGTACACAGCAATGCATACTCGACCAGATCCTGCCCCTCTTCGCCTCTCTTCACACCGGGCAATCTCGCCAGGAACTTCAAAAGTGTGCTTCTCATCTTCGCGATTTCTCACTGCTTCCGTACAGGGAATAAGCCCAGTTTTATTTGGCCCCTAAAGTAATCAGAGCGCAAGATTACTTTCGTTTGATATACTTTAGGCCGTTTTCATGCATATAATGCAGCCAAGAATGAGCAGTCAGATTAGGACTGACGCCTAACCGCTGTGCATCGAACACAAGTGTGCTCCCCACAGCGGTGGTTAGGATGAGTTCCCTAGGGTCCAAATGGTTTTGGCAACCTAACCCAGCAAGTCATTAAGCGTCTTTGACTCTCGTTCGCAAGCACCTGCAAACAATCTGTTCCCTTCCCGTTGCCATGGTTGATGGCTGAAGCGATTGAAGCCTGGAGGGACGTCTATAGACCGAAAGTCTGGGATTCACTCTGACAAAACCGAATGATCCGCCGGGAAGCACAGCCCGTCGTAGTGTGTAATTCCCGACTCATTCTAACCGCACCATAAAATCCCCCCAATTGGGGCGAGGAGGAATGTATGTCAAAGTTCGCTTGTCTAGCAGCAGTCTTGGTTTTCTCCACCGCCGGTGCATTTGCGCAAAACGGCACGGCCAGTTCCAAAGCGACTGCGGCGATCAGCACAGCGGTCTGGTGCACCTATTCAACATCGGGCAGCTATACAGATACGGGAGTCCCGGCCGCGCCCGCATGCAATGACTTGTTTACCGGCGCGCAAATTACGTCGACCCCCGATAGTTTTATCCCGATTATGTCGACAACCATCAAGATCTCGAACAGTGAATCGCTGTTTGTTACGCCTTCACTGGCCACGGGGCTCTACACGAATACTGCGGTGAAGACCCACACTTCGGGCGGCACCGGCTCCACATCCACGGCAGTTGCCATGGGCGGCGTGTATCTGCGTGCAGTTTTGTACGATCAAAGCGGCAACATGATTGTTGCGTTTCCGATCGCGGCCTGCAACGACAACATTTTCGGCTGCGCATCGGTCCCCGGCACCAACAGCAGCAACAGTGGCTGGGGCGTTGTGCTGGACTCGCGGATTCAAACGCTCAGTCAAACGCTCAGCGGTTGCACGGTGTCAACTGGGGGCACGTGCAGCTTTGACCTGACGACCCAGTTGATTCTCCAAACGGCAACGGTACACACCTTCGGTTTCATCTTTCCCAACGTGGGTGTTGGCACTTACACCGTGTCCATCCAAGCGGCCGTGGATTCGTCTGCAAACACGAGCGGCACGGCGTATGCCGTGGGTGCGTCGGCATTCGGTCTCGGCTCAGTAACCGTCGAAAGCGTCCGTCTCGTAAATAACTTCTCGTTCTAGTCAGATCGAACGAGCCTGATCGGGCCTCGCATAAAAAGGTGTACCCCATCCTGGGCGCGTCTTTGCTTTTGCGCCTGGGGTGGGATACCTGTGATCTTTCAGGAGGTTGTTCCGGCGTCGGAACGGATGATGGATGGCCTGTGGTTTCTTTTTTCCTGGAGCTTGTTTCAAAAATGGGCTTTGAAAGGGCACGGATTTAGCCGCCGAGGGATGGTTTCTTCCCTCTCTCGCCACCATTTTTGAAACAGGCTGTAGGTATTTTCTTGCAGCGTGCTTCATCCCTCGCGGCGCTGCGATTACTTAAGGATCGGATTCACCTGCGAATATTTTCTTTCTCCAGCCTTGCATATAAATTTGGGCTTCTGGCGCATACTCACTCCATACGCAATCAACAAGGCCTTCTTCGCGGGGGGGAGACACCCGCGTGCCCAGGACTCGCCCTTTGAGGCTGGGATCTTCTCTGGCCCGTCAGGTGGCGTAACCGCTTAATTTTGACGACTTTGCGATCTAACAGTTTGATTCTAAACGGCTTAATCAATACCCATCAAAGGCTAAACCGCCTGAAATAAAGACTTTAGCCAAAAAAGGTAGGGGGGAGGGTACACCATGTATATGACATGCCGGCACATCAAAACCAACGGGCTCCGCTGCGAATCTCCTGCCCTCAAGGGCGGCCATTTCTGTTATTACCACTCCAAGGTCCACTCGCTCGGCGCCGAGCCCACTGCAAACTACGGACCCCTGCAACTGCCCACGCCCGAAGATCCCGCTGCCATTCAACTCTCCGTCGCCCGCATCTCCGATGCCATCATCAACGGCCGCCTCGACCTGAAGAAAGCCGCCAGTCTTCTCTACGCACTGCAGATCGCGGCGCAGTTCATCGATCGCAAGAAGTATTTCTACGCACCTGACTCGGTCCAGTCCGCTGAGCAGGATTCCCAGGGCCACGATCTCGCTCCCGGCAATTACGTCTGCGACGATGACGAAATATGCGACGATTGCCCTTACTCCGATGCCTGCCCCCGCTGCATCCACGACGATGACTGACCACTGACACCTGCCCCTGTAAAATCATCCCATGTGCGGCATCGTCGGTTATGTTGGCAAAAAGAAGGTCGTTCCAGTCATCATCGAGGGGCTAAGGCGCCTCGAATACCGCGGTTACGATTCGGCGGGGATTGCCGTCGGCGCTCCGTCGCAGCCTCAACTCGAGGTGCGCCGCGCTCCCGGCAAGCTCGCCAGGCTGGAAGAGGTGCTGCGCGAGCAACCGCTCGATGGCACCTTCGGCATTGGCCACACTCGTTGGGCCACGCATGGGCGCCCCACTGAAGAAAACGCCCACCCCCATCGCGACTGTACGGGCCGCATCGTCGTCGTTCACAACGGCATTGTTGAAAATTATCTGGAACTGAAACGCGAGCTCACCGCGCAGGGGCACAAGTTTGTTACCGAGACCGACACCGAGATCATCGCTCATCTGATCGAACAGGTACAGAAAGACGCCGATGGTAAACCTTTGAATCTCGAAGACGCGGTGCGTCGCGCCGTGAAGCGGCTCACCGGAGCCTTTGCGCTGGGCGTTCTGTCGGCCGCCGAGCCCGACAAGATTGTGGCTGCGCGGCTGGGCCCGCCGGTCGTGATCGGCGTGGGCGAAGGCGAGGCGTTTGTCGCTTCCGACGTTCCCGGCATTCTGCACCACACGCGCAACATCTACTTTCTCGCCGATGGCGACATGGCCATCCTGACGCCGGCAGCCGTCAAGCTCACCGACTTCGACGGTATGCCGATCCAGCGCGAGCTCACGCGCATCCAATGGGACCCCATCCAGGCGGAAAAGGGCGGCTACAAGCACTTCATGCTCAAGGAGATTTGGGAGCAGCCGCGCGCCGTTCGCGACACCACGATGGGCCGCGTGTCGCTCGACTCCGGCAAGGTGTTCCTGGGCGAGATGGAGATTACCGACGAAGAGCTGGCCTCCGCTGAGAGCATCAACATTGCCGCGTGCGGCACCAGCTGGCATGCGGCGCTCACCGGTAAATATATGATCGAGCGGCTGGCGCGCCTGTCCGTCGATGTGGACTACGCCAGCGAGTATCGCTACCGCGATCCCATCGCCGGCCCGGATGCGCTCGGCCTGCTCATCACGCAATCCGGCGAGACCGCCGACACGCTCGCCGCGCAGCGCGAGATGAAGGCGCTCGGCTCAAAGACCGTGGCCATTTGCAACGTGGTGGGCGCCATGGTGGCGCGCGAGGCGCACGGCGCGATCTATACGCATGCCGGGCCGGAGATTGGCGTCGCGTCGACGAAGGCGTTTACGTCGCAACTGACGGCACTGTTTTTACTGGCGCTGAAGCTGGGCCAGGTGCGCGGAAAGCTCGACGTCGAGCAGTCTCTCACGCTGATTGAGGAGTTGGGCCGGATTCCGCTGAAGCTTGAGGAGGTGCTGCGCGGCTGCTCCGCGCAGTGCGAGCAGTTGGCGCGCGACTTCTCTACAGCCAGCGATTTTCTCTATCTCGGCCGCGGAATTCACTTTCCTATCGCGCTCGAAGGCGCGCTCAAGCTCAAGGAGATCTCGTACATTCATGCCGAAGGCTATCCGGCCGGCGAAATGAAGCACGGGCCCAACGCGCTGATCGATGAAACCCTGCCGGTGGTGGTTTTGGCCACGCGCGACGAAGCCGACCCCGCATCAAAACTGCGCTACGAGAAGACGCTCTCGAATATTCAGGAAGTGACGGCCCGCAGCGGACGCGTGATCGCGGTGGCCACCGAAGGCGATACCACGATCGGCAGCCTGGTGGAGCACGTCATCCACATTCCGCCCGCGCCGGAACTGCTCTCGCCGTTGATTGAGATTGTCCCGCTGCAACTGCTGGCATACTACATCGCCGTCCGCCGCGGCTGCGACGTAGACCAGCCGCGCAACCTTGCGAAGAGCGTGACTGTGGAGTAGGCACTCAGGATTAAATTGCATAGCGGTCACGCGCGCCCCGCAAATTCGCGCGTCTCCGTATACACCTTCACTTTTTCACCTTCCTGGATGTAGAGCGGAGCTTTGATCTCAAGACCAGTCTCAAGCCGGGCAAGCTTGGTCACATTGCCGCTGGTGTCGCCACGCGCGCCCGGTTCGGTGTAAACCACGGTCAGTTCAACCTTTTCAGGCAACTCTAAGCCGATCGGGTTCCCGTTGAATTTATGCAATCGAATTACAGCCCCTTCAACCAGAAATTCCAATACGTCTCCCATCATCTGGGTTGACAGCGTGTGCGTCTCAAAACTTTCCTGGTCGAGAAAGTAAGACCCGTCCCCATCGCTGTAAAGATACGACGCCTCCACTGTCTCCAGGTCCGGCTCCTTGAAGCGGTCCCCGGCCTTGAAAGTCTTATCAAATACTGCACGCGTCAGCAGGTTGCGCATTTTAAGCCGAACCAGCGTTTGGCCGCCGCGTGCCGTGGGGGTTGAAACCTCTACGTCCATGCAGTAGTAGGGGGTGTTCTCAAACTCAAAGTACATTTTGCGCTTCACGGCGATGGCTTCAATCAGTGCGGCCACAAATTTCCTCAAAAAACGAAAGTTGGAGTCCGAAGAGCAGCGTAAGAATGCCGTTCGGACCCTTGTTAATTATAGGGTCGCGCACGCTGTGCCGAGCCACGAGCCAATCAAGCCGGCATGAGCGCGCCATCATGAAAGAAATTGATTCTCAAACGCAAAAAAGCCATGCCCTAAGGCATGGCTTTCAGACTGCTGACGAACCCCATCATTTTTTGGTGGGGTTTGTTTTTTGCTGTCGGTTTATGGGATGAAGAGTAAGGTCGCGGCGATTTGTCGATATTGGTGGAGTAGGGCTTTATAG
>JAJXXG010000558.1 GCA_021781255.1 Acidobacteriota bacterium | reverse complement strand
GCCCAAGGGCTGAGGGTTTGCTTTCCTGGTACTATTTGCCAGAAGCCTACGCGCGTACCTTGCCGGTTACGCGATCCACTTCTTTCAGCCGGGCCGCCTTGCCGCGCAGTCCGCGCAGATAGAACAACTTGGCGCGCCGCACCTTGTAGCTGCGGATCTTCTCGATCTTGTCGACGACCTTGGAGTTGAAGGGGAAGATGCGCTCCACCCCCTGCCCAAAGCTCATCTTGCGCACGGTAAACGTCCCTTGCGGGCCGCGATTTACGGCGATTACCAGGCCCTCAAAGGCCTGCAACCGCTCCTTATCGCCTTCCTTGATCTTCACTTGAACGCGAATCTGGTCGCCGGGCACAAACGCCGGCAAATCGGTGCGCTTCAGCTTCTCAGCCAGGCGCTGCATTACGGGATGGATTGACATGGTAGTTTCCTGCGATTGATCTCAGAACATTCAGTTTATCAAAGAACCGGCCTTAGCGCCTAATCGGGTCACGAGGGTGCTTTCCACCGTATCGCCTGCAATATGCGCCGGTCCGCCACGCTCTTCGCCGCAGCCGGCGCTGTGTTCTAATGCGCCGGAGCCGCCGAAGCGGCGCTCAACCGTTTCAGTTCCACCAACGCTCCCTTGTATTCGAGGTAGTCATTGATGCAGTTGTCTCGAACGGCGCGGAAGCGCGCCAGCGCCGTGGCGCGCTGCTGGTGCGCGAGCGCAATCTCGCCGGTGTAGAAATTCACTTCGCAGGTCCGGCCCACGTGGGTTTCCGGATCGGGGTTGGCGGCTGCCGCCAGCAACTCGTCGTTTGTCATCTTCCCCAGTTGGAAACTCAAGACCGGCCCCGGCCAATCGGTCAGGTTTGCTTTCTGCGCAACCTCCTTGATTTGGTCGTTGCCCTGCTGATGCAGCCGCGTCCTGGCAATTTGCAGCCACAACGCAGCGTATACCGCCGTGGTCGTGGAGGGGTCAACGCCGATGGCGAGTTCGAAGTCCGCCACTGCCTGGCTGGTTTGACCGGCCAATAAATGCGCGGCTCCCCGCTCCAGGAAGGCGAATGCCCGGTTCGGTTGCAGTTCCAGAGCTTTGTCGTAATCCGTAATGGCCGTCGTGAACTGGCCCTTCTGGTAGTACGCCAGGCCGCGCTCCGCGAAGCCGTCGGAATCCTTGGGCGCCATCTCGACGTACTTGTTCAGGTCGGCAATTGCCGCGTCGTACAGGCCCTGCTGTTCCTGCGCGACACCGAGGTAGTAGTAGGCCAGCGAATAATCCGGCTTCACCTGAAGCGCATGGTTGTAGTCCGTTCTTGCTTCGTCGTACTGTCTCTCGTGCCGGTAGGCGTTGCCGCGGCCCTCGTAGGCGTCCGGGTCGTCGGGCTTGAGCGCAATGTAGCGCGTGTATGCGGCGATCGCCGCGGCGTAATCCTTTTTGTCGGCCTCCGCCACGCCGGTGTTGTAGATGGCCAGCGCGTGATTAGGATTGATGCGCAACGCCGCCTGGTAATCCTCGAGGGAGCGGTCATACTCGCCTTTCCGCATGTAGGCGCGGCCGCGGTTGTTGAAGCCGTCAGGATCGCTGGGCGCCAATTTGATGTACTGGTCGTAGTCGGCGATGGCATTGTCCAAATCCTTCTTGTCGCTCCAGGCATTACCGCGGTTGTAGTAGGCCAGCGCATAGCTCGGATCGAGGCGGATCGCGTCGTTGTAGTCGGAAATGGCGCGATCCGTTTCGCCCGTGTCGCTGTACACATTGCCGCGGGTATTCAGCGCCCCGGCAAAGTCCGGCTTCAGCTTCAGGGCCTCATCCAGATCCTGCATGGCCAGGTCGTATTCTTTCTTGTCGCGATAGGCGATGCCGCGGTCGAAGTAGGCGCTGGCCAGGTCGATGGTCGATTCCTGGCCGGCCTGGATGAGCGCGGTGCACCCGGCGATGCTGGTGTCGGGGTCGTCGGCCTTGCACTTGTCCCAGTTCTGGTCCCGGGTCTGGCCGGTGGCGGCCATCGCTGCGCCGAGCAATAAGTACGCACAGAAAACAGTCTTCCCCTTCACGCTCATTACCCCTTTGCTCTCATATCGAGGATGGCATCATCATACCACCCAAGTGAATCCTGTTATCTCTCCTCATTCCGCAGCGACTCCAGAATTTTGCGGTCAGCGGGGCTCAATGCCGCTCGTTCCAGCAGGTCAGGCCGGTTCGTCAACGTTTTGAGCAACTGCTGCTCGCGCCGCCAGCGCCGGATTTCCGCGTGATCGCCGTTTAACAGCACCTCCGGCGCGCGCAGCCCGTGAAACTCCGCAGGCCGCGTGTAGTGCGGGTAATCGAGCAACCCTCCGGCTCCGTGCTGCGACCGCGGAACGCCGTCCACATCCACGGCAATCTCCGAGTCTGCCGAGCCGAAGCTCTCAAACTCACCTGAAGCCTCGTTGCCCAGCACGCCGGGAATCAGCCGCATCGCCGCGTCCACCACCACCGCTGCCGCCAACTCGCCGCCGCTCAGGACGTAATCTCCAATCGACAGCTCCATGTCGCAGTAGAGCTCGTTGATGCGCTCGTCCACGCCCTCGTAGCGCCCGCAGATCAGGACGACTTGATCCAGCGCAGCGAACTCCCGCGCTACGGCCTGCGTCAACACGCGGCCCTGTGCCGAAAGCAGAATTACCCGCGTCTTTCCTGGAGAATCGCGCTCCGCCCTGGCGCGAATACCCAGCGCCTGCAAAGCCTCGGCGAGCGGCTCCGGCTTCAGCACCATTCCTTCGCCGCCGCCAAACGGACGGTCATCCACGGTGCGATGCCGGTCATGCGCATACGCGCGCAGATCGTGCAACCCGATCTCGACCAGCCCCTCCGCCTGCGCCCGGCGCACGATGCCGTGCTCGAAGATGCTCTCAAACAATCCCGGGAAGATGGTGACGATATCGAAGCGCATATTTCCGATGATAAGCGCGGTACCACCACAGGTGTATTTCGTTCCAGTCGCAGCGCTGGAACAAGCTGCCAGAAGCGCAGGAATTACTTTGCATGGGCGCTCAGTTGACCGAGCACGCGCTTCAGGTCGTCGAGCTTTTGCCCTGCTTCAGCCAGCCTGCCCTGCGAAGTGAGCTGTTGGTAGTCGGCAAAGTCGCGGCTCGCCTGCGCGATGAGCGCGTTCACGTCCATTGCAGGCTTTGGCGCGCCGGCCGGCGTTGCCGTTGCCGCGGCTTGCGGCACTTCTGTGAGGGAAGGCGTTTGTGAGCCGAAGAGCGAGCTTAGCGCTGACTCAAAGCTCGGCCCGTAAGCCAGCTTGTCCTGGAGCGCGAGCACTACCAGCCGCATCTCGGGCATGGGGCTGCTCTGCGCCTGCAGATAGATCGGTTCAGCGTACAGGAGCGCCTGCCCACAGGGAATGACGAGAAGGCTGCCGCGGATGACGTGCGAGCCCTGCTGGTTCCAGAGCGTAAGCTGGCCGGAGAGCTGCGCGTTCTGGTCGATGCGCGCCTCGATCTGCTGCGGGCCATCGACAAGGCGCGTTTTGGGAAAGTCGAAGACCACCGCGGTGCCGTAATGCCTGTCGTCACTGCGCGCGGCGATCCAGCCGATGAGGTTATTGCGGTTGAGCGGCGTGAAGGGCAGAATCTCAGCGAACTCGAGGCCGCTGGATTCGCCGGGTATCGTCATAAGCACAAAGTTCGGTTGCATCTCCTGCGGGGCTTGAGTTCCCTGGACCGAGCCCGTCTCTGTGGCCACGGTCCACTGATCTTCCCGGTTAAAGAAGACCTCGGGGTCGGTCATGTGGTAGAGGCCATAGACTTCGGCCTGCAGGCTGAGCAGCAGCTCGGGATAACGAACGTGCGCGCTCAGCTGCGTGGGCATGGTTGAGGCGTCTGTGAACAACGCGGGAAAGATGTCGCGCCACGCGGCCAGAATCGGGTCTGCTTCGTTGAAGACGTAAAACTTGACGGTTCCGTTGTAGGCGTCCACGACCGCCTTCACGCTGTTGCGTATGTAGTTGATGGGCTGGTCGCCGAGGCTGGCCTGCGCCGAGTAAGGATAACTGTCGGAGGAGGTGTAGGCATCGATGATCCAGTAGAGCCGGCCGTCGCTGCCGACCACGACGTAGGGATCGTGATCGAAGGTGAGGAACGGCGCCAGGGCCTGCACACGCGCGAGTATGTTGCGCCGCATCAGCAGCCGGCTCTCGGGTGTGATGTCGTCGCTGAAGGGTACCTTGGTCAGGTCGCCGCGGTCGAAGGCAAGCAGTACGCGGCGCAAAAAACCGCCCATCACGATGCCGCCCGTGCCCTCGTAGGAGGAGAGATTGTTGGTCTGGCCCTGGGGATAGTTGAACTCCTGCTGATGCGTCTTCACATAGACATCGGTGTTGGTCATCTCGCCGAAGTAAATCTCAGGGCGCGTCACGCTGAGGCCGGGCACGTTGCTTTGCACGGGCATGTTGCTCAGGTAAAACGTGGGCAGACCTTCGGGCGTGAATCCGTTGACGGGATTCATAGTGACGCCGTAGCCGTGGGTGTAGATGAGTTTGTCGTTGATCCAGTTGCGGCTGCTCTCGGGCAGCTTGTCAACGTTGAGTTCGCGCGCGGCAAGCATGACCTGGCGCAGGGAGCCATTGATCTGGTAGCGGTCGATGTCGATGCCGAGAAAGTCGTAGTAGGTGCGAATCTCCTGCACCTGGCGCAGCGTGTCCTGGAGCGCGCCCACGTCCCACAGGCGGATGTTATTCAGCGTGGCCTGATTGTGTTCCGGATCGGCGGCGGCGATTGTGGTGTCAGCGGGAAACTCGCGCCGCGCGAAGCGGTCGAGGCCGTAGGCCTGGCGGGTGAGGGCGATGCTGTCTGCGATATACGGCCGTTCGCGGTCGAGGCGGTTGGGATTGACGACGAAGGTGCTGACATACCAGCCAGCCACGCCAGCCACGACGAAGCAGACCGCCGCGGGAGCAATGGCCGCGAGCAGCCAGCGCACGCGCGGCTGCAAGATGCCGCCGGCGATGGCGATGACCGCGCCGAATGCGAGCGCCGCCGCGACGAACAACATGCCGAGCAGAGTGACGTGCGCATCGGTGTAATTGATGCCGTCGAAGATGGTGTGATGCGCAAACAGTAGTTGGAACCGGCCGACATACTCATGGATGGCCAGCGTGATAAGCAGGAATCCGGCGGCAATGGAGACGCCGCGCCAGGGCAGGGAAGCTGCGACAAAGCGTTTGTCGAGCGCGCGCCCACCGCCCGCGACAAGCAGGAACAGCACGGCGAGAACGCACACGATGACGGCAAGCGTGAGCAGCCATCCGGCGATAAGTTGCCAGGCGGGCAGGGTAAAGAGATAGAAGCCCAGCGGCAGGCCGAAGATGGGGTCGGAGACGGTTGTGGCGGAGTGCGGAGCGTACCAATAGAGGGCCAGGGTGGGCCACTGGGACTCCATCGCGAAGCCGGTGGCGACGGCAATCAGCAACGCGGCGATCAGGGCGACGACGCGCAGCGCCTTTGCCACCGGCAACTCAAGGGGCTGGCCGGCAAGAAAGATCGTGTGCGTGTCGGGCAAATCGGCGGCGTGGCTGCGGCGAAGCGCAAGGAATGCGCAGAAGAGGATGAGGAACGTAAGCACCGCAAATACTGCGAAGGTTCCCCACTCCAGGCCCCAGGTCTTCAAGAAGACGCCGGAGTAGCCGAGCGAGCGGAACCAGAGAAGGTTAACCCAGTAGGAAATGGCAGTGCGGCCGCCGATGAGGATAAGGATGACAGCGGCAAGAAGGAGGTAAACGGCAAGGCGAGGCCGGCGCGGACTGGAGTGCGTCGGCCAATTGATGGTTTCGGGCATTTTTTCCACCCCACTCAGGCGAAAGGTGCATGCTGAGATACGCAAGAATTGTACAGCGGTGGCGCAGGGGTGGCCGTGTGCAGCTTCAGATCAGATCGTTGCGACCGTTGAGGCTCAGCTCCTTGACGATCTTGCCCACGTCCTGGGAGTGGTCGCGGCGGGCGATGAGCAGCGCGTCTTCAGTGTCAACGACGACCAGGTTTTCCACGCCCAGCAGCGCCACAAACTTTTTGGGGCTGAAGATGTAGTTGTCGCTGGCCGCGAGGGCCATGTGGCCGCTGGCATCTGCGACGTTGCCGTCGGCGTCACCGCGCAGCCGCGTGTCGTGCTGGTAGTCGTAGAGCGAAGACCAGGAGCCGAGATCGTTCCAACTGAACTCGGCGGGAATGCAATAGAGATTCGACAGGTGCTCGCCCTTGGCGGAACGGGGCTCGAGGACCGCATAGTCTACGGAGATGTTTTCGCACTTGGGATACGCGGAGCGAAAGATTTCGTCAAACTCCGGCGTGCCGAAGGCGGCGGCGATAGTTTCGAGCAGCGGAGCGGTCTCTGGCAGGTGCTCGCGCACGGCGTTAGCTAAGGTGCGCGCCGTCCACAGGAACATTCCCGAGTTCCAATAGTAGTTGCCCGCGGCCACAAACTCTTCGGCGCGGTTCTGGTTGGGTTTTTCGATGAAGCGGCGGACGTGGAGAGCGGAATCGTCTTCGGCAAAGTCGCCGGTTTCGATGTACCCGTAACCGGTTTCGGCGCAGGCAGGCTCGATGCCCAGTACAACGATATTTTCGCCGGCGGCGGCCACGGCAATGCCTTTTTGCAGGGTCTTGAGGAATTTCGGCTCGTCGCCGACCACGTGGTCAGAGGGAAAAACACCCAGCACGGCATCGGGACTTTCACGCTCGATGAGGAAAGCGGCCAGACCGCAGGCGGGAGCGGTATTGCGGGCCACCGGCTCCTGCACGATCTGCGCGGCGGGCAGGCCGGGCAACTGATCGGCGATTTCCTGGGCCAGATACTCGTTGGTGATGATCCAGGTCTTTTCGAGAGCAGCCAGAGGCCTGAGGCGTTCCAATGTCTGCTGAATCATGGAGCGCTCGCCATCAAGGGCGAGAACCTGTTTGGCGCGGGCGCGCCGGGACCGGGGCCAGAAACGGGTGCCACTGCCGCCGGCCAGAATCACGGGGCGAAAATCGATATCGTTCGGCATTGAAGGAATATCGTACTCGACAGAGATAACGTTTGCACAGGGCTGTCAAGCAATTTTCAAAGACAAATATCCGCCTGGCGGCCGGTATGGGCACACAATACCAGATTGTGGCAGTTCCAGAGCTGCTATGCGCCATTCTGGTTCGTGGAATCGATGAATCCGCCGGCTACTTCAGCCCGGTCAGGAACTCTCCTATGCGGCGGACGCCCTCGTCGATGTTCTGCCTGGTCACCGGATAGGAGATGCGGATGTGCTCCCCGGTTCCGAAGGCCTCGCCGGGCACAGTGACCACGTGCGCCTCGTGGAGCAGGCGGGTAGCCAACTCGGTGGCCGTTTTGATGCCGCCTTTGCCGAGATACGCCGAGATGTTGGGATACACGTAGAACGCGCCTTCGGGCCTGGTGCAGGTGACGCCGGGAATCCTGGCCAGCGCAGCAAGCATATGGTCGCGCAGGCCGATGAACTCGGCGCGGAATTCGGCCACGCACTCCTGCGAGCTGGCCATCGCCGCGATTGCCGCCTTCTGCACAAAGCTGGTGGCGTTCGAAGTGGACTGCGACTGCAGCTTGCTCAGGTTGGCGGCCACGGCTTTCGAGGCGAGCGCAAATCCCGCCCGCCAGCCCGTCATGGCGTAGGTTTTTGACAGCGAGCCGAGAATGACAATATGGTCCTTGGCCCAGGTAAATGAGCCGCCGGAGACCGGTCTTCCGGCATAGTTCAGGTACACATAACATTCGTCCAAAAGCAAAAAAATACCGCGGTCATGGGCGAGGTGGACAATGCGTTCCAGGTCTGCAGCGGAGACCACCGAGCCCGCCGGATTCGACGGCGAATTCAGGATGATGGCCTTGGTGCGCGGGGTGATGGCCCGCTCAATGGCGTCGGCGGTAATGCGAAAGCTCTCCGCTTCGCTGGTTTCGAGGAAAACCACCGTGCCGCCGGCGTACTGGACGATGTCTTTGAAGCTGACCCAGTAGGGAACCGGCAGAATGACCTCGTCGCCGTGGTCAACAAGAATTTGAATGGCGTTAAACAGCGCCAGCTTGCCGCCGGTGGTGAAGACGGCCTCGTCGACCGAGTAATCCGAACCGAAATCGGCGGCGTGGCGCTCGACGATGGCCTTGCGCACGTCGGGAATGCCCGGCACAACGGTGTACTTTGAGAAGTTGGCCTCGATGGCGGCAATGGCGGCGGCCTTGATGT
>JAJXXG010000843.1 GCA_021781255.1 Acidobacteriota bacterium | reverse complement strand
GATTGTGGACCCGGGAAACCAGCACGATGAACTCGTCGCCGCCCAACCGAGCCAGGGTGTCGCCGGGGCGAAGTTGACTCTTCATGCGCCGCGCGACCTCCTGCAGATACAGGTCGCCGGTCAGGTGTCCGTACACGTCGTTCACCTGCTTAAATTCATTCAGGTCGATATAAATCACGCCGAAGATGGCGGCCGACTGGCGGGCATTCTGAATCAGCGCGTCCAGCGCCTTTTGCATGGAGAAGCGGTTCGGCACGTCGGTTAGCTGGTCGAACTCCGAGCGGTGCACGAGATCGGAGTAGAGCCGCGAGGTTTCGATGGCCAGAGTGGCCAACTCCGCGCCCATTATCAGAGTCTTCTGCTCCAAGGCGCCGGGTTTGGCGCGAGCCGGGAAAGCGGCATAGATGGCGCCCAGGGGCGGGCCGGAGCGGGAAGCAATCGGATGCTCGACCGTGCGCAGAGTCGCGGTCGAGAGTTGCCGTGGGTGGTTGCCCAGCGTGGCGCCATCTGCAACCTGACACCAGCAAGCAGCACCATTGAGCCGCATCGAAACCAGTTCCGTGATCCGCTCCAGAATTCCGGCCAGCGGCCTGGAGTGGTTGATATCTTCGAGGATGCTGCTGCGCCTGTGCTCCACATAGGCCAGAGATATGATCTGACGGCGGTCTTTGTACTCCAGGTACCATCCGCACATACCCACTGCGAGGGCCACGACCAGAAAAAACCAGGTAAGCTCCATCAGGTTGTGCGTACTCTTCCAGCCTTTCCCGGCGAGCACTGCGATATCTTCGGGCGGTGGATGCAGAGTTCTTGAGCGCAAATCGTGAAAGAAAGGACTGGAGCTAAAGATCGCGCAAATGTCGCGTTGATCGGAATGGAAATGCGCCACTGCAGTCTCAAGGGCGACAGGTAAACCCTTGTCTGCCTCGGAACTGGCGCGCTGGAGAATGGCCGTCAGCGCTGTCAAGGGCGTCTGCGCAGCTGCACTTCCTTGCAGGAGGCTGGCAAAGACTATGGTGGCCGCGGAAATAAGTCGTCTCGTCAACGCTAATTTCGCTCCACCGTTGCGATCTTTCCACTCGTGCTGACTTCGAGCACCGGTGTCCATCGTCTTCTCTCATTCTTGCGCGCCGGAAATATCTGGGTTGTCCGCGACTCGGAGCAATCTGGGGAAATTGCATCCATATATTTTACTCTAGCAACAGACTCGTGGAATAGTACTTTGGTGTGGGGCAGCTTGGTATAATCCGCCGAGCGGCAGGGGGATTCGCATCCTGCAGCCGCAGATGACGAGGCACGACCCATCTCCGCTTCATCGAGGTATGCGTGTGACGATAATCCGCAAACCGGTGACTAGTTCCGCCCGATCCGGCGAAGTTTCGTCCGGCGGCCCTGTGCAACCAGCTCACCGTATCCGCGTGATCGGTGTGCCGCTGGACTTGGGCGCCAGCCGGCGCGGCGTGGATATGGGGCCGTCCGCGGTGCGCGTCGCCGGGCTCGAAGCGCGCCTTGAAGCTCTCGGCCACCGCGTCACGGATGCCGGCAACATCCGCGTCGAGATTGCCGAAACGCAGACCCGAGGCGACAAAAGCGCCCACTATCTGAAAGAGATTGCGAAGACCTGCACCCGCACGGCCGAAGCCGTGGTGGCAGCGCTTGAAGCGGGCGAAACCCCGCTCTTGCTGGGCGGCGACCACTCGCTGGCAGCCGGATCGGTGTCGGGCGTGGCGGAGTTCTATCGTCGCAGGGAGCAGAAGATCGGCCTGCTCTGGATCGACGCTCACTCCGACATCAACACGCCCGAAACCTCCCCATCAGGCAACGTACACGGCATGCCCCTGGCCGCGCTGCTGGGACTGGGGCCCGAACCACTCGCCGGCATCTTCGGCCACGCACCCAAGATCTCCCCTGAAAACGCGGTCCTCGTGGGTGTGCGCGACATTGACCAGGCCGAGCGCGAGAACCTGCGCCGCGCCGGCATGACCGAGATCTACACCATGCGCGACATAGACGAGCGGGGAATGCGGGCTGTGATGGAAGAGGCGTTGCGCGCGGCAGGGCGGGGGACAGCCGGCTATCATGTGTCACTCGATATGGACTGGATCGATCCCAGGGAGGCTCCGGGCGTGGGCACGCCCGTGCGCGGCGGCGCAACCTATCGCGAGGCCCATCTGGCGATGGAGATCGTCGCCGATCACGGGCGCCTGCTCAGCTTCGAAGTTGTCGAGGTGAACCCGGTGATCGACGAGCACAACCGCACTGCCGATCTCGCCGTGGAACTGGCCTGCTCGGCATTTGGGAAGAAGATCCTGTGAGCGGTTCTACACTGGTGGAGGCCGTTTTATTTATGAAGGCGGCGAACCAACAGAAAAATGGCGAAAAAACTACGAGTAGGCATTCTTTTTGGCGGGCGTAGCGGCGAGCATGAGGTTTCGCTGCTGTCGGCGGCGTCGGTTCTGGGGGCGATCGATCGCGGCAAGTTCGAGGTAACGCCCATCGGCATCACCAAGGAGGGCCGCTGGCTGGCGGCCTCGGACGCACACGGCCTTCTGAATGGCGACACGAGCGCGGTCGCGCGGCGGCTGCGCGCGGGCGATCCCGAAGCGACACCGGGGGCCAAGCTGCTGCACGAGGGTATTCCCACGCTGCTGGCGCCGGAGCCGGGTTCCACAGCACTCAACCAAAACCAAGGCCGGGCCGGCCATGCCCTGGACAGCAAGTCCCAGGCCCTCGATGTGGTTTTTCCGGTGCTGCACGGCACCTTTGGCGAGGACGGAACGATTCAGGGGCTTTTTGAGCTGGCCGGAATCGCCTACGTGGGCTCCGGCGTGCTGGGTTCGGCAGCGGGCATGGACAAGGACGTGATGAAGCGCCTGTTCGCGCAGGCAAAGCTGCCCATCGTGAAGCACGTTACGCTGCTGCGCGCCGATTGGAAGAAATCGCCACGCAAAGCCATCGCGCAGGTGGAGCGCGCGCTCAAGTACCCGGTCTTTGTGAAGCCGGCGAACCTCGGTTCCTCGGTGGGCATCAGTAAGGCGCACGACCGCAAGGAACTTGGGCCGGCGCTTACGCTGGCAGCGAAATACGACCGCAAATTGATCGTGGAGCAGGGCGTGGGCGGCAAGTCACCCCAGCGACAAGGACCCGTCGCCGGGGACCCCGGCAAGCCACCCCAGCGACGAAGACCTGTCGCTGGGGACCCCGGTAAGCCCCACCGCGGCGGGCAGGGGGCGCGCGCACGCGAGTTCGAGGTTGCCGTGCTGGGTAACGACGAGCCCCAGGCCAGCGTCGTGGGCGAGATCATTCCCAGCAAGGAGTTCTACGACTACGAGGCGAAGTATCTTTCGGAGGGGTCCGTGCCGGTCATCCCCGCTGCGATCAGCAAGTCTGAAGCCGGAAGAATACGAGAGATGGCGGTTGCGGCCTTCAAAGCGTGCGATCTCGCGGGCCTGGCGCGCGTGGATTTCCTCATGGAGCCCGACGGCAAGCGGCGCATTTACGTGAACGAAGTGAATACCATGCCGGGATTCACGCGCATCAGCATGTACCCCAAGCTCTGGCAGGCGTCTGGGCTCAGCTACAAAGAGCTGATCACGAGGCTGATCGAGCTGGCGATTGAGCGGCAGGCGGAGAAGAACCGGACGACGTACAGCCGCGAAGAGTAAGAACAGGCATCTAAGCGATGCAGGGCCAGGCATTGCTGATCCGACAATGGAAGAACCGATCCCTGAAACCTGACTCCTGGCCCCTATGCGCAGCATGTATTCTGATCCCGAGGGTCCTTCCCGATGACTTTGCTCGATGCTCCTCAGTTCGATGCCGCACGCGCGCGGCGCAACACCCGGCTTCTCCAGACCGGCGCGGGCGTGGTGGTGCTGCTGTTCGTGATCTGGTGGCTGGTGGCGGGCCGGCCTATTGACTGGCCGTGGAACTGGAACCATTACATGTTCGGGCGCGCCAAGGTGAACAAGTTTCTGACTGCGGTAGAGGCCAACGATTTAGCCAAGGCTTACGGCATCTGGATCAACGACAAGGATTGGCAGCAGCACCCGAAGCAGCACAGCGTCTATCCCTTCGACCGCTTTGAGGAAGATTGGGGCCCCAGCAGCCCGGATAACGAATACGCTCCCATCAAGAGCCACAAGGTCGTGCTTGTAGGGCGCTACGGGAACGGCGTGCTTGTGGCCATCCTCATGAACGGCCGCAAGACCTCCGCGCTCGACCTCGCCTACGACCCCCACAGCGGCACACTCAGCTTTGCGCCGCCCGGCGTGAAGCTGTACATTGGGCCGTAAAAGCCAGCCTCGATCCTTTTGCTTTCAGCTTGTAACGAGTGAGTTGGGGTTCGTGCTATCCCACCCTTTCGCAAAGAACGCGAAAGGACGGGGCACCCTTGGTTCGTGCTGAGCGAAAAATGGTGAGTTGGGGTTCGTGGTATCCCCGGTCTGAAAATCCAGACCGGGGGCCCGCGGGAAAGTTAATAAAAGGCTCTAGCTGTCCATGGTTGCAGCAACGACCGCCGCAACGTTCTCTCTCTTTGCATCCACCGGAACCGAACAACCAGAGTTCATAATGAACCCACTTTTGCCCATGTCCGCACACATCTGCTTGGCGCAGTCATAGCACTGTTCGGCTGTACCGACCGACAACAGCGCCGGCGAGACATTGCCGGTAATGCACATGCGGTCGCCCAGCACCTCTTTGATTTTCAGAATGTCAGTCATCTGATCCGGATCCCAGATGCACTGTCCCTTGTCGAATTCCTTGAAGTAATGCAGGAAGCCGCCCCAGTCGTTGTCCATGTGCAGCCAGCTTCGAACGTTGATGGACTGCATCGCGGGAATCAGTTTTCGGTAGAAGGGAAAGTAAAACTTTTCAAATGTCGCCGCTGAGATGAAGGTGCTTCCGGCGCGCGTCCCGCCGATGAATCCGTAGACGGGCGGCGCCGCCTTCAGCATTTTGATGCCCTGCTCGATCGAGGCGTTTTCGACGATTTCCAGCGCGGCTCTCACCTTGTCGGGCATGCGGCGAAGATCGCGGACGAAGTGATTCAGTCTGCGCGCACCGCAGATCACCTCGAAGGCAGGCAATGGCACGAGGCCCCTGGCGGCGATGCTGGTCTTGCCCAGAAGGGCTATCTTCTGAGCCAGTTCGCCCAGGTATACCGGGTCCGGCGGAGTCACGCTCTTAGGGTCGAAGCCGATCCTGCGATGCAGTTCCTCGACCATGTAGGGCCAGCCTTTGTCGATGATGGTGTCGTAATCGGCTTCGGTCATCGGGCCCAGTTCGTCAAAGTTCCAGAGGCTGTCATCGGGCAGGTCGCGGCCTGGAAGCTTCGCCTTGGCAAAGTAGGCGGCCCCAAAGGCTTCCTGGCTTGCCTCTGTGAGATACCCGCACATCGGCGGCTGATCGATCTCGGCAAGGTCAGGCAATGCGGCAGCCTGAATCAGCAGATCGTCAACGTACTTTGGCCTTCTGAAATAGTCGGCCAAAGTAGCTTGGGGATCGACATACTTGAAGAACCCCTGGCCGCTCATAAAAATCGGTATCCGGTCCGGCTTCTCCAGGTTAAGGGCATCCATAATTCTCTTGTCTCGTACCTTCGTCATCTCTTGTGGCGTCATTCGAGGTTCCGCTCCTTTATTTGATTCCTGAATAATGCACGGGGGCTATTTGGCAACCACCCGAGAATCCTGTTTTGCAGCAGTCGGGACGCGAGGTTCTGAACTATGCGAACCGATTCTCTGGAGTCACACAAATAGTAGGCAATACCAATTATCTTAACGGCCGTAGGACCACTGAGCAAGGGGCTACAGCAGTTTCCAGAAGCCAATAAAATCGGGGCTTCCGCACCCCATGCCCTCCGGGCGCACGATCTGACCGCTAAAGCGGAAACGGGGGAGATGTATCACGGAGGCACGAGAGCCAAATGGCTTCGTTTTCAAGAAAGAACCACCTCAGTGCGCGGTCTTTACGAGCTCGTCGGTAGACTTGCTCATCGTGGCGGTGCGCTCGAGCTTGTCCCAGTTGAACGGCTTGCCGTCGATGGCGCGCTTCAACGTCTTAAGCAGGACGATGGAGAAAACCTGGCGATAGGCGAAGCGCTGCAGCCAGATGTGAAAGAGCAGCCAGCCGTCGCCCTTGTTCGCAGGGTGGCGCCGCTCCAGGCTGAAGGCAACCGAAGAAGTGATGAAGTCGATGAGCAGGAAACCAAGAAAATACACTACAAGCTTTTCAAAGCTGGCCGCGGAGGCCGCATCAGGGTGGTAGTGGCGATCGACGAAGTAGTTGACCACGCCGGCCACGAACATGATGTCGATGAAGGGCGAAACCAGCGGCAGGAGCATCTGGAAGATGAGGATGTTCGGCAAGGCGAACAGGCCCATGGCCTTGTTGCGGACGAAGGCGGCGCGATGCTTCCACACCGCCTGCAGAATGCCGAACGACCAGCGGAAGCGCTGCCGCATCAGGCCCTTGGCGTCGATGGGCGCTTCAGTGTACGCCAAGGCGCGGTCTTCGTAGTCGACCTTCAGCCGCTGCTCCAGCAGGTTCATGGTCAGGTCTGCGTCCTCGGCCACGGTATTCAGCGGATAGCCGCCCGCAGCCTTTACAGGTGCGGTACGCCACGCGCCGATGGCTCCGGGAACCACGGTGACTACGTGGAACAGGTCGAGTGCGCGGCGCTCGAAGTTCTGGCTGGTGATGTATTCGAGGGCCTGCCAGCGCGTCCACAGGTTGACGCGGTTGCCCACCTTGGCGTTGCCGGCCATGGCGCCGATCGTTGCATCCTCGAAATGGGGAATGAGCTTGGAGATGGCGTCGGCCGCGATCACGGTGTCGGCGTCAATGCCGACAAATATCTCCTCGCTGATGCGCTTCAGGCCGTAGTTGAGCGCGGCGGCCTTGCCTCCATTACTTTTGGTAAGAACCTGAACGCGTCCGGCAGCGATCTCCTGGGCATAGGCAGCGGCGGTCACTTCGGCGGTGCGGTCCGTCGATCCGTCGTCGACCACGATAACGTGGAGGTTCTTGTAATCGGAGTTGAGTACCGAGCGAATGGTACGAACGATCACCTTTTCTTCGTTGTAAGCAGGGATGAGAACCGCAACGCGCGGGTAATAGCCTGGCGTAGCCTGGCGATAAGGCTTGCGCAGCCGGTCAATAACGGCGAAGAGGCCAACGATAACAAGGCGCGCGCTCATCAGAATGTCGCCGATGAAGAAAACCATGACGATGAAGTTGGTGATAATGTCGAGCGCGGAGAAGGCGATGGAATCGGGGATGGTGCGCACACGCTGCCAGAAGGTAAGTGGAGGCATCACCTGGGCAGTGGTCTTGCCCATCAGTGCGGAGACGGGAACGATGGTATAGCCGTGGGCGCGCAGGGCGTCGATGAGCGGTCCCAGAGATTCCACAGTGACCGAGCGATCGCCGCCGCCATCATGGAGCAGGATGATGGAGCCGCGGAACTGCGGCTTGGCCTTCATGGTGTGCAACTGCGCGAGAACCGAGTCGATGATTTGCGCCGGCGTCTTGCGCGGGCGTTCATTCCAATCGTCGGTGTCGATTTTGCTGCCGATGATGGTGAAGCCGTCTTGCTGAATACGCCAGACCGGAGCCGCCTCGTCATCGGTGTCGGGTTCCTCGTCAATATCGTAAGGCGGCCGGAAGTAGAGAGGCTGGATTCCCAGCTTGCTCTCGAACAGGCGCTCAGTGAGGTTGACCTCGAGGTCCAGTTGACGTGCAGATATTTCACTGATGTCGGGATGGGTCCAGGTGTGATTGCCGATCTCGTTGCCTTCACGGACAACTCGTTGCATGAGGCTGATGTTGTTAGAGGCCTCAGAGCCAATAAGCATGAACGTGCCCGTTGCGTGTCTTTGCTTCAGTACGTCGAGGATCTTCGGCGTCCACTTGGGATCGGGACCGTCGTCAAAAGAGAGTGCAAGCTCGTTGGGATGGTAACCGTACTGTTCCACGGTGTAGGTGCGCGGATACACATCCATGTGCTCATCGACGATGAGTTTCTTTTGTGGATCGGGTTCGTCGGTATCCACTTCCACGGTGCGCTTGCCCGGCTGCGGCAGGCCGGTGACGCGCAGGATATCTCCGCCGCCCTCGGTATCTACATCGTGGCCAGGCTGCACGGTGCCCAGCGCTTGCAGAGCGTTCGGACTGGTGGGCCGGTCCCAAACGCTCCACAGCGAGCTGTCTTCCTCGCCCAGGCGC